>SLGA01000314.1 GCA_007123985.1 Balneolaceae bacterium
TGGTTATGTTGTGGTTGAAGTCGATTACCGCCATAGCACCGGTTATGGACGCAAATTCCGCGAAGATGTAACCAACTGGATGGGCAAATATGAAACCGAAGATATTGTGGACGGGCTCGATTGGCTCCAGGCTGATTGTGGAGGCTGCCTGGATCTGGACAGTGTTGGAATCTACGGCGGCAGCTATGGCGGCTTTATGGCTCTTTATGCCCTCACCTACAAGCCCGATCGTTTCCATGCCGGCGCCGCACTTCGGAAAGTTACCAACTGGCGAAACTACTATTACGCGAACCCGTGGTACACCCTGCCCCGTCTGGGCGATCCCGAAGAGGTGCCTGAGCACTACGACCGCAGCTCACCGCTTACCTATGCAAAAGATCTCGAGCGGCCGGCACTTCTGCTGCATGGCCTGATTGATGATAATGTAGGCGCACAAGATGCCTTCCAGTATGCCGAAGAGCTGATCCAAAGCGGCAATACCAACTTCGAGATGATGATTTACCCAAGCGAGCGGCACGGATTCACCAGCCCGAATTCCTGGTATGATGAGTATTACAGAATCTTTCACTTTTTTGAGAAGCATTTGAAATAGAGATGCTGTTCCCATAAGTAAGAACTTACAAATAGTACTGGCAGCAGTATTAGCTAAATATTAATTTTTAAGAAAAATTTCGATGAGTCTGTAACTCATCACATCAAGGTCATTTGCTAACTAAAAGCAGAAAAGATATACCTTTTTTGCTGATTTTTAAACACCTAAGGTAAAAGGCGTAATTTTCATCACTTCGAGATAAATGTGTTGTTTTAAATATTAGAACTTTTTAATATTCAATATTCCTATCTACTACAAACAACAAAATTGAGAGTAACAAAATAGCTTCTCACTTTTTTTTCCAATAACATTTTCGGGGGATTTCATGATGAGATTCATACATTTTTTTAAGAAAGCAGCACCTGTTTTTGATATATATAGGAATTTAAGATCCGATACACTTTTATATCGTAATTTTTACTGCACTTTTATTCTATTCATTTCATTGAGTATCCCACTTGCAGAGGCTCAGCGAGGCAACTTTAGTTCAGAACATACTGTAAGAAATATCAATCAGACAATTAGTAAAGGTATTCTTGTCAACTCAGGAACCTTGCCGGATGCCACCCAGGATTTTACCGATTATACCAAAATAAGTGACGGCACCGGCAGAATGATCAGCCCGGATGGATTTTTTATTCTTACTTCCTCTGATAATGACATTTTGGATGCTGATGGTTGGGGAGCGTTTTTTAATAATAATTCGATGTTCAATGAAAATAGAGTTTTATGGATGGAAATTGTTGTTAATCCTCTCTCCGAACTCGGTAGCTTTATCCTTGAAAGCATGATCGTTGGAGATATGGATTTTAACTTTGGCAGCAATAACAATTGGATTGATATACAAATTACCGGTTATGCCGGGGAAGCCGTAATTGCCCAAACCCCTCAATTTGACAGCTTTGGCCCGGAACCTAACTACAATGTTGACTATTCTATTTTTTCTGGGTTGTCTATCGACAGGATTCGTATTGATATGACAGGAACAAATGGTGCTTCTTTTTACGATTTTAACCTCGAGAGTTTCACTATTTCTAATGCAAGTACCGAGGAGCCGGAACCCGGAATATCAATACCTTCAATTGTTACATTGCCAGCATCAACAATTCATTCGGTTTCTGCTATACTGGGCGGAAATATTGAAAACAATGGAGGAGCAGATATTGAGGAATATGGAATTGTCTGGAGTACCACTGAAGGCTTTGATCCCGCTGATGGTCACGAAGTGGAAATGGAAAACGGTGGCGACTCATTCAGTTCCATAGTAAACCTACTCCCCTTTGAAACCACCATCTACTACCGTGCATATGCCACAAACATTGAAGGAACTGCCTATGGGGATGAAGTTTCATTTACCACTGAAAACACGGTTTCAGCAATTCTGGATGAAAGCGAAGGCTGGCGGATGCTCTCAATTCCTGCGGGCATTTTATTGTCGGATTTCCTGGATCCAATCTGGACACAGGGTGAAGGAATAGCCAATGTAAAAGCATCTTTCGGTACGCCAAATGTGTACACTTGGAGTACCAATGTTGACGGCAACGATAAAGCTGACTGGGTGGCTGTACCCGACCTGAATACAACCCTACCTGCGGGCCGGGGAATGTTGGTGTATGTCTATCAGGATGATGAACCGGGTCAGACCGGAGTATTTGAAAAAACTCTTCCCCTTACCGGAAGTGAGTATCCGTCCGGCACGTCTCCGGAATTAAACGAGAATTCCGAAGGATGGACGTTACTTGGTAATCCATTCGCTTCGCCAATTGTGTTCAGCCAAATTGCACCATCAAATATTGGGATCACCGTTTATGTATGGGACCCAAATACAGAAACGGGAGATGGTGGTACAGAACCGGAACAATCAACGGGAAGCTGGAAAACATGGAATGGAACATCCGGCGATCTTACTGATGGGCAAATTGCTCCGTTCCAGGCCTTTTTTGTAGTAAACACGTTGGCAGGAGCATCGGTATATTTCACACAACAATCAAAAACCGGAGCAGCTGTACCGTTTCTGGGTAAACGACAAAATGAAGCATCTTTTGTTCGACTCGAACTTCGCGGAAACGGCATGAGCAACTCCGCCTGGCTGGAATTTGGATCAAACGGCTCCTTTGAAAAAACAGAGTACGACGCTATACAGCTAACCCCGCTTTCTCAGCAGTATGCACTTCTTGCTACCGAAAAATCAGATGAAGGCCTTTTGGATATCGGAAGGTTTCCTGAGTTTATGGATGAATCAGCAGCTGGAATTCCATTGCATGTTTCTGCCACACAATCGGGCCGTTACACCCTTAAAGTAACCAATCACGAAGTGTCAGGCTTAAACCACTACCTGAATGACCTGCAAACCGGCCAAAGTATGATGCTGAAAGAGGGATTGGAATATGAATTCATGCTACAGGAGGCAGCAAAAATCCCTGCCGATCCCTTTACCCTGCTGCAAAATGGACTTCAAATGCAGAAAACGGGCAATCACCGATTTGTGATCTCTCAACAACCGCTTGATGAGCCAGGTGGTACAGGCTTGCCGGAAACCTATGTCCTGAACCAGAACTATCCCAACCCGTTCAACCCTACCACAATAATCTCCTATGAACTGCCCGTATCATCCGAGATACGCCTGGAGGTTTTCGACTTGACCGGAAGACAAGTTACCACACTGGCAGAAGGCAAGGTAAATGCAGGCAGCCACCGGGTTACCTTTGATGGGAACAATCTTTCCAGTGGGGTTTATATCTACAGACTTCAGGCCGGTTCAACACTGCTCACAAAAAAATTAACACTTATCAAGTAAAGAAGATTATGAATATATCAATCAAACAAATAATTGTATTTTTTGCACTTCTGATTGTTGCAGTAGGGTTACTTTTGATTTTACCTGAGCTTGCGGCAAGTCAGCCACCGCCACCACCCGATAAGCCTGATCAGGCGCCAATAGATGGCGGACTTACATTACTTGCAGCAGCAGGTGGTGCGTATGCAGTAAAACGTCTGCGAAAACGCTCTGTACCGCATTAGAAAAAAATTGAATGGCGGCACCATACATGGAGTGATTCTATGGCAGGATGGTCAGTGTTCAAACCCTGAACGGCTCCTGAGATGAGTTGTACTTACGATGGAGTAGATGGGCAACAAACACGCCGAAAAAATGTTGCAGAGGTTAATTCGGCGATGTGTGAAAAACGAATTCTTACGAGCGGCATCAGCGGATTTTCAATAATATTACATGCGATCGCCTTCAGCAGACGTGAAGACAGTCTCAGATTTATCAATAATATCCCGAATAATTTGATCCAGCTCCTCGGCTGAAGTAAGTACATACTCCAGCATCTCTTCTTTTTCAGTCAGGTCCAGTTCACCGGTTTTCATCAGTTCGATGATACCCATAAGCCTGGCAACCGGTGCGCGAACAACGTGAGACTGCATCCAGGCGATTTCGCGAAGCCTGGTATTCTGATCCTCAATGGCTTTAAGATGCGAAAGTTTTTCAGTTACATCTATAGCTATAGCAACAATAGCTTTTTTATCTTTAAAGTCAATCACACTGTTTTTTATCTCAACATTTATGATTGAACCATCTTTTTTTTGATGTCTGTATGTTTCTTTTTTCAAGAAATCTCTTTCACCCTTAAGTGTTTTATCAACAACATTTTCCATTATAGGGATATCTTCCGGAGGCCTGATATCTTTTAGATTCATTTTAAGAAACTCATCTTTTGTATATCCATACGACTCTACAGCTGTATGATTTACTTCCAGAATTGCAAAAGAATCCGCATCAAATACCCACATGGGGGACGGATTCAGTTCAAACAAATTCATGTATCGCTTTTCAGATTCACGTAGAGATTCAATAAAACGATGGCGTTCTATGGCGTAAATAACACTTTTGTAAAGAACCAGTGCATTAATAGTATCTTTCACCAGGTAATCGGAAACACCCATTGAAAGGGATTTTACTGCGAAATCGAGATCACCATAGCCCGTTAACATGACCACCGGATATTGTTTTGCAAGCTGGCGGATCTTTTCAATCAGGTCATCTTTTGATATATCAGGGAGCGACAGATCCAGTAGTATGATATCAAAACTATTTTCATGACTACCAATAATTGATTCGGCTTTTTGGAATCTCTCTACATGCAGTAAATCAGGCCTCAGTACATACTCTTCCAGATATTCTTCAACCAGCAATGCGTCTCCCGGATTATCTTCAACAAGCAGAACCTTCAGTGGTCTTTCATCTCTCTTCATATCAAATCGAAACCTTTTCTAAATTTTGGTGGGTAACTGAACAAGACTCAACCAGAAGTTTTCAATACTCAGTACTGCTTTGAGAAAATCTTCTGCTTCAATTGGCTTGGTAATGAAACAATTCGCGTGATTCTCATACGATTTGGTTATATCTCTTTCAGATGACGATGTAGTGAGCATAATAACAGGAATTTTTTTAAGTGTATTGTGCTGTTTAATATACTGTAACACTTCGTGCCCGTTTTTCCGGGGCAAATTCACATCCAGAATAATTAAATCCGGTGTTCGCGCATCCTCATACCGACCTCTTTTATCCAAAAATTCAATTGCTTTTTCACCGTCTTTAGTGATACTTATCGTATTTATCAGTTTTGCCTCTTCAAACGCTTCCTGAATCAGTAAGATATCCCCTTCGTTATCTTCCACCAATAAAATGTGTATTGACTTCATTTATTTCCCATTTAATTTCTTATGCCGTCTGCTGATATAGTTGCCTAAAGATTTAAAAGCAGTTTACTTTTTCAAATCACATTTTCCAAATTTTTATAGTCTGATATGAGCAAATTAATCCACAAAATAATGCAGCATCCCTAAATTTTCATGTACATTTTATTATTCAAAAATTAGTACCAACTTCAAATGCATTTACTCGCCAAATTTCTATTCTTTTGCCAGCGTAAAGTAAAAGGAACTTCCTGAACCCACCTTCGATTCTACCCATATTTTACCTCCATGCTGCTCCGCTACTTTTCTGCAAAGTGCCAGCCCCATTCCCGTTCCCGAATACTCATCCTTTGTGTGCAGCCTGCTGAACAGATTAAAAATCGTATGAAAATAGTCCGGATCAATACCGATTCCATTATCACGGATGCAAATTTTCCAGAATCCGGGCAGCTCTTCTGCTGATATGCTGATTTCAGGATAATTGGCCTCTTTTTGGTACTTCATGGCATTGCTGATCAGATTTTGAAAAAGCATCTTCAAAGAGACCTCTATGCCGGAGACTGTTGGCAATTCGGAAGAGGTGATGGTTGCTTTCTTCTCTTCAATTCTTGCTGAATAGAGTATTTTAACATCATTCAAAACGGCATTAAGATCTACATCGGTTCGCTCGCCGTCTGTTCTCACTACCCGGGAATACTCGAGTAGATCGGTGATCATTTTTGTCATACGCAGAGAACCGTCTCTCGCAAAATGAATATATTTTTTTGCCTTTTCGTCAAGTTTTGATCCATAATTTTTCTCAAGCAATTCCATAAAATTTGAAACCATCCGAAGCGGTTCTTTCAAATCATGCGAAACGGTGTACGCAAATTGTTCCATTTCTCTGTTTGCATTTATCAACTCACTGATATCCCGCGCAATAATCGAAAACCAGTCGCTGTTTCCATTCTTTCCGTTGGTATAGATGATCAGCAGGGAAACGGGAATTTTCTGTCCTGTTGCGGTGCAGAGTTCGGCTTCTCCTTTCCATTCACCCTTTACTTTTGCAGCTGGAAGTGCTTCATTCTTCAGGCGTTCTGAGTCCTTTTCTGAAAAAAAAGAGTTGAAATTTATCTCATTATCAGCCGGAGAAATTCGTTTCAGCTGATGGTTGAGATATTCAGAATGTCCGTTTTTATTGAATATTCCAACAAAATCGGAGCTTGCCCCGATGATGCTGATCAGTCTGTTTTTTTCTGCTTCTGTTTTCTCTATCTCTCTGTTTATATTCTGTGCTTTGTACAGGGTTACAAATGCAATCACAATCACCGATACAAGAGTAGATATGGATAGTACGAGTGCTTCATTTACAGCATAGTTTTCCCTCAAAAACATCTCAACAGCACCTGCAGTTAAGAATATAAATGCCGTAAGCGGCAGAAATACCCGCAGTAACCTCACATGAGTTGCAGTACCAAAAAAGAGATTAAGCGGAAAATATCCGGTTCCCAAAACATAGAATAGCGCAATGCTGCTAAACAAAAAGCTGAGGCTTGTACTGAATGCCACAGGAATAATAGTTTGCCCGTATAAGAGCGGGCTATTATAGAGATAGCCCACAAGAAGTACCATCGTAATTGTAGCTGCAACTGTAATCAGCCAGCCGGAGATTTGCTTTCGTTTTTCATCACCCGAATTTATGAACACGACTGCAGATATATTCAAAAAAAACAGAAATAGAGTAATGGGAGACATCCTCCCCACAGGCACCTCCCCAAACATGTCCGGATTCGCTACCATCTTTTGTTCGAAATCCAGAAATGATATTCCTGTTTTGCTCAACAATACATCTGCCAAAAACAACCCGATAACGGTACTGATAAGATACACCCAGCTTGAAGATAGAGGTTTGAACTGCACAATGAGCAAGGCGATAACAAGCAGCACGAAGCAGATGGCCGTTAAGGGGGCCATCGGTATATACGCATCGTGCATGCTTGCAAGAAAGAGACGGCTGTTAAGCCACCCGATCATTGATGCGATTGGAAGTACCGCTGTTATACCAACCGTAAGTAAAAAGAAAGAGTGTTTCATGATATCAGCTTTGTGCTCCATTCACCAAACTGCAGCAGGTAATTGTTTTTAACCTGTTGGTACTCTTCTGAAAATAATCTATTTATCTATTGTACTACAATGAGTTACAAAATTTATCTACTCAATGCATTCCCGCTTTTGCGATAGAAAAATAGAATGTACTGCCATCTCCCGGCTCCGAATTAACCCCTATTGAGCCATTGTACTGTTCCACGATTTTTTTGCAGATTGCAAGGCCAATACCTGTACCTGTGTACTCTCCGTTCGTGTGAAGCCGCTGAAATATTTCGAAGATCTTTTCTCTGTATGGCTCCTCAACTCCAATACCATTGTCTTTGATGTAAAATACCACATGTGTCTCTGTTTCCTCAGCCCAGATCTTAATTTCCGGTTTGGAACCTGTGTGATAGGTTAGTGCATTATGTACTAAATTCTGAAATATCTGAACCATAGGCGGCCTGGCTGCATATATTTCCGGCAATGGTTCTGCGATGATTTCAGCGTCTTTCTCTTTAATCAATTTTCTGTTCAGCGAGATGGTATTCTTTAAAACGTCGTTCATATCTATCAGCATTCTCTCATCACTTTCAATGGAAATACGGGAATATTCAAGAAGATCCAGGATAATCTGCCTCATCCGAAGGGCGCCATCCGACGCATAATGGATATATTGTTTCCCTTTATCATCGAGCAGATCTCCATATTTTTTCTCCAGAAGCGAAAGAAAGCTGGTAACCATTCGCAGCGGTTCCTGCAGATCGTGCGAGGTTACATAGGCAAACTGTTCAAGTTCGCTGTTGGAACGAAGCAGCTGTTTTGAATACTTCTCAAGCTGGTTATTCGATTCTTTTAGGTCTTGAGTTTTTTTATCAACAAGCATTTGAAGGCGTTTTGGTTCATTCAACAGATACCACAAAAACACGCCTAAAAGAAGTGAGAGCAGAAGTCCAATCCCTGAAAAAAGCAGACTTTGTCTCAGATAAACTGGCGAAATTTTTTGTGCAACAATTTCCCAGTTCCCGATTGGAACAAACGCTGAGGCATAAATTCCACTATCTATGGTTTCTTTGTGTTCAAAGAAAAGAGTTTCATCGCTCGTGCTTGAATCTTTAACAATCTGATAGGAATAGGTGCCATTTAACCCGGTAGTGTCTGTTCCAATTGCTTTCAAAACAGTTTCATATTTGATAACAACTGCGGCAAACCCCCAGTATTCATCATCTATCCGGATGGGATAACGCCCAACAATTCCACGCCCTCCCTGTATCAAATTGAACGGCCCTTCAAAATAGAGATCGCCTCGTTCCAGCGCGAGCATTGCTTCCCTGCGATGGGTGGAATCTTCAAGAACTGCGTACCCAATGGTAGGTTCGTGCCCTTCAACCGGATACGTATTGATAATTGTATTTCCCTGTACATATTGAATGGCATCGATAAAGGCATTCTGTTCGAGTAGCTCTTTTGCAATTTCATTAAAACGATTTCCAAGCAGATCATTTCTGATCAGGTAGGCAAGCGTTCTGGTGGCCGTTACACTGTGGCTAAGCGATTCCTCAAGCTGACTTTTTAACCGGTTCACCTCCTGTTCAACCTGTAAAAGCTCCTTCTCTTTTTGGTTGTGATATACCAGATATGCAATTGACTGAGTGATTAAAATAGACAAAATAACTGCAATCACCGGTAGAACGGGGGTGATAAACCATGATCTCTTTTCACTCATTTTCACTCTTTTGTTTAGGCAGTGTAAACATAAAGGTTGAGCCTTTATCCACGACCGATTCTACCCAAATTTTCCCTCCCTGATCTTCCACAATTTTTTTGCAGATTGCAAGGCCTACACCCGTACCACTGTACTCTTCCCTTCCATGCAGTCTTTGAAAGATATTGAATATTTTGTCGGAATACTGCGAATCAATTCCAATCCCATTATCCTCAACAGAAATAACCCACTCCTTATCTCTTTCTTCTGCACGAATTTTCACAACAGGTTTATTTCCGGCCTTTTGATAGTTCAGGGCATTATTTATCAAATTTTGAAAGAGTTGCTGCATTTGAGTTTTTGATGCCCTTATCTCCGGCAGCGTTTCCCAGCTTACATCTGCTTTCTTCTCCTCGATCAATTTCCTGTTAAGACTGGTTGCGTCTATTAATACTTCATTTAAATCTATCTGAGTCTTATCTGTATCTATGCGGCCCACGCGGGAATACTCGAGCAGGTCCATAATAATCTGGCGCATCCGTACTGCACCATCCGTGGCAAAGTAGATATATTTTTTGCCTTTTTCGTCGAGAAGATGGTCGTATTTTTTCTCAAGCTGAGCCAAAAAACCGGTAATCATTCGCAGCGGCTCCTGCAGATCATGAGAGGCCACAAAGGCAAACTGTTCCAGCTCTGCGTTTGATGCCGCAAGCTCTTCAGTTTGCTGTTCCAGTGTGCGGTTCAACTCTTTCAGATTTTCATCGGCTTTTTTACGCTCTGTAATGTCTTTAAAGAATACGGAAATACCATTATCCGTAGGGTACACATTTACATCAAACCATCTGTTAATAGGCTCATAGAAATCTTCAAATTTCATTGATATTTTTTCAGAAATAGCTTTTTTGTAGTTCTGATATGAGACCGGTGCAATGTCTTTATCAAACACATCCCAAAGATATTTATCCTGTATATTCTCCTTTGCTGTGAAAAGAAGCTCTTCTGCTCTGTGGTTCCAATATTCTACCGTAAAATTCCGGTCTACGGCAAAAAAACCATCTCCGATACTTTCCAGAATTTCATTTTTCTCTTTGAATGCCATTTGAAGTGCTACTTCGGCATCTTCATTCTCTATAGCTGATGCAAGATTCAGCGATATGGTTTGCAGAAAAATAACCTCTTCCATATTCCAGCTTCTCTCTGTTTTGCAGTCATCAAACCCGATGAAACCTTTAAATTTCTGGTTAACAAAAACCGGAACAGCCAGCAACGATTTGATTTTTTGAGATTCCAGAAACTCTTTGAATGGTGCATCTTTGATTTCTGCCACATTTTTACTGAATGCCTGGTTTGAATGAAGCGGATCAATAAATTCGCCTACAAAATCAACCGGTACATTTTGATGATTTGGATTTGCTATTTCCTTCGACACATCGCTTGATGCCCATTCAAAAATCATACTAATGTGCTCTTTACCTTGTTCGTCAACATAGCTTTCGAAGAAGTAAACCCTGTCTGCATCGGTCACCTCTCCAAACATCTTCAGGCTTTCGTTTAAGGCATCGTACCAGCTCTCTTTTTTAATCAACAAACTGTTGAAGGTGGCAATAGCATCCAGCTGCTTGGTTTTTCGGACTATTTTTTCCTGGACTTCTTTTCTCTCATTTATATTTTTGAAATAGACAGAAATACCATTTTTAGCGGGATATGCTGAAATATCGTACCACACTTGTTGGGGCGGGTAGTAATACTCAAAAGCCTCCGCTTTCTTCTCGGTCATTACCCTGCTGTAAACAGAATAAAGGTCTGTTTGCATTGCAGTATCAAATACTTCCCAAATACTTTTTCCGAGTACATCATCTGCATTTTGTTGTAAAAGTACTTCTGCTTCGTGATTGAAATAGGTGATAATCCAGTTTTCATCGATGGCATAAAATGCATCAGAAATACTTTCAAGAATTGTGTTCTTTTCCCGATAGAGTTCTTCCAAAATTCTGTCTGCATTCGCCCGTTCAATGGCCACTGCCAGGTTTGAAGTGATGGCAGAGAGCATGGTAATTTCATCGTCACTCCAGTATTGCTCATCCGTACAGTTATCAAAACCCATAAAACCGTGAAACTTCCCGTTTGCGTAGATGGGAATAGCAAGAAACGTTTTGATTTGCTGCGATTCAAAAATGTATTTTAAAACAGCATTTTCCGGTAGAGAAGAGAGGGTTGCTGTATTCATTTTCCCGTCCACCAATTTATCAAAAAGAAACGGATATTTGCTGAACTCCATCCCGATTAAATCTTCATTATCAATCTGTGGTTCTATTCCTTCATTACACCATTCCAGCTTTTGTGTTGAGTGGTTTTTTCCGGTTTCCGGATCAACATAATTCTCAAAATAGTAAACACGGTCTGCATCTACCGCTCTCCCGATTACCTCAAGGTGGTTGTTCAGGGCATTAAACCAATCTCCGTAATTTATCAATGCGCTGTTCAGTTTTGCGATTGCTTCGATGTGCCGGGTTTTAGATATCAAATCTAATTCAGCAATTTTGCCTGCATGGATATCCTGGAAACTTCCATAAATACGAATTAGCTTGCCATCTACGAACTCAGCCTCCCCTATAGTCCTAATCCATCGCTCATTTCCCTTAGCTGTAATTATTGGCAATTCAAGGTCCCATGGAGTTCCATTTTTTAAAGCCTCATCCACAGCTTTCTCAATGGTATATCTTGGTTTACCCTGTTTATAGTAATTTAGACCGGATTCTAATGTCGGCTCAAAACCCGGCTCTTCTTCATGTATCTGCCGGGTAATTTCAGACCAATAGACTTTATTGTTTACTACATCTACCTCCCAGCTGCCAATTTTGGCCAATCTATTTGCCTGTTCGAGTAACTTCTCTAGTTCTTTCTGCTCGGTAATATCTTTCGCTACACTATATGTAATGCCTTCATCATAAAATGGCTTGGTAGTCCACGAGAGCCAGACAACTTTACCGGATTTGGTGATGTATCGGTTTTCAAAATAGTGCTTGCCCTTGCGATTATTCAGATTTTCGAATTCAGCGATCGTTTTTTCTCTGTCTTCCGGATGCACAAATTCGAGAACATGTGTACGAAGAAGCTCCTCTTCGGAGTATCCCAGAAAATCGCTCATTGCGGGATTTACTTTCTTGTAGTATCCGTCGAAACCTGCAATACAGATAATATCAGGTGCTGAGTTAAATATTCTTGCAAGCTCTTCTTCTAACTCCTTACGTACTATTTCTGAAGCTATCTGGCCGGTTAACTCTTTAAACAGTTTAACATAAAACCTCTCTTTTTTTAGATCTTCAGACAACAACAAATTTAAAACTCCGATAACTTCTCCACCTTCCATTACAGGAAAACTAAATGCCGTTTTTAGGCCGGCGATTTCAGCTTCTTTATTCCGGGTAAAGGTTTTCCGTTTATCAAGGTTTTTCCAAAAGAGGCTCTCTTTTTTCTTCCAGGTTTTTCCGGGCAAACCCTCACCATATTTAAGTCCCTGAAATGAATTCGAATTCTTATAAAAATCATCTATTTCACTATTCCCGGCTTCGAATGCAACCAAATGGATCAGCTTTTTATCTCTGTCAACTTGCCAGAATTCAACACCATCGAATTGCCTGAGATTCATGATTTGCACCATAGATGCCTGAAGTGCATCTTTTACATTTTTCTCTCTGTTGAAGATGAGGCTGATCTCAGATGAGAGTGATTTCTGAATTTCTCTGAGTTTTCTATCGGTAATATCGCGCTGAATGGAAATAAACTTGGTGCACATCCCATTTTCAAATATAGGGTTCAGTGAAATATGAACCCAATACTCCTCACCGCTTTTACTGTAGTTTAATAATTCCACCTCAACGGCTTCCTCATTTATGATAGCTGTACGCAGCTTTTTGAGCTCTTCAGATTCAGAGCTTGGCCCTTGTAATATACGCGGGGTTTTACCGACCACCTCATCGGCCTTGTATCCCGTCATCTTTTCAAAGCTCTTGTTTACATAGATAATTTCCGGCCCGAAAGGTGCTTCAATTTGCCCGGCTTTCGTAATCAATACAGCATCGTTTGCACCAGTAACAACCGACTCCATCAATTTGAGATTTAACTCAGCCTGTTTTTCTTCCGATATATCCAAGACGATTGAATCCCAGACAATTCGACCGTCTTCATTACTTATTGGATCGCCAACACCCCTGCACCAGCGCAGAGAGCCATCCGGATGGTGGTATCGATATTCTGAGGTCCATCTGGAATTGCTTTTTGCTGACTCTCGAATCGATTGCCGCACAGAATCAACATCATCTTCGTGGAAGTTTTTCCATATTCCGTTAAGGTCTTTCAGAGCTTCATCGGGTGTGAAGCCCCAGACTTCCAGGGCCCCATCACTTACAAACTGCAGATGATCGCTTCCATCTTTCTCCATGATATAACGAAAAACCACACCGGTTGCGTTGCTCATTACCCCTTCCAGCTTTTCTTGGGCTTCAATTTTTTCGGAAACATCAATCAGCATTACGCTTGAAAGTTTTTCGCCTCCGGGCCCTTCAAAAACAGATGATGAAAATTCACACCAGAAATGCTCACCGTTCTTTCGAATGGCTTTTAGAAGGCCAGATGCCCTGCCTGTCTCCTCACGTTGCTTCAATTTCTTTGCCAATTCCGGCGATTTGGGATCAATAACACCCTGTCTGCCCAATTTTCTGAATTCCTCAACCGTGTATCCGAACATATCGCAGGCGGCGGCGTTCGCTTCCAGAATGGTACCATCCGGCCGGGTTATGAAGAGTGCCGAAATCGAATTTTCAAACAATACCTTATACTTCTCTTTTTCCGCATCCTGCAGCTGAGTGCTTTCAATCCTGGCCGTTACATTCTGTAAAATACCAAATAATTTTACCGTCTTGTTGTGTACACGCACCGGGTTTGCAGTAATCCGAACCCATTTGGATTCGTTAGCTGAGGATTTGCAAACCAACTCGATATCGAACGGATCGCCATTTTCCATCGCATCGTCAATTGCCTGTTGCAATACCAGAGCCGCCTCTCCCTCAAAATGAGATTTTAACAGATCCAGATCTGTCTCCGTATCAAACGGAAGTTCAAAAATGTTATATACCTCTTCAGTCCACGAAAGCTGCTTATTGATTGGGTCGTACTCCCAACCTCCAATTTTTGCGGAAGCCTGAGTTTCATCAAAGAGATTACGATACCTTTTGTTATCCGTTATATCTTTGATGGATGTTACTTTATAGCGGCTGCCATCTTCATAGACAAGCAGCCTGGCGGTGGCAAATATATCAATCAGCCTTCCGTCTTTTTGCTGAACAGTCCACTCTGCATCGAGTTCCTCTTTACCTGCAATAAAATCATCATGCAGGTTTTGCAACATTTCCCGGTATTCCGGCGGTACAACAATAGTAAATTTTTTGCCAATCAGTTCATCCCGTTCATATCCGTAGATTTGGCAGTATTCTCTGTTTACATCAACATAATACCCCTTTTCATCTGTTATGCATATACCGCTTGCTGATGCATTAAATACAGAATGGAGAAGCCGTTCGGATGAGTCAAGTTTAAAAGAGAACTCCTTTTTCTCCGTGATATCGATCATGCCCACCGAAATCACATCCACCCCGCCTTTATGGTTTGTTACCGGTGTTATGTTGAATGCAAACCAGAATTCCGCACCGTTTTTATCCGTTTCTTTGCGTTCGCCTGAAATTGTATGACCTTTAAATGCTTTCTTGATCTCTTCCACCAGGCCTTGCAGATTATAAGAGGAGGTCAGGTCCACAATGGAATCGCCCTGTTTTAGCTTTCTGCCGGTTAGTTTCTCCGCATATTCTTCTGCGAGTACATTTGTTGCGATTACACTGTACGAATGATCAACCAAAAAGAGAGCCTGGAGTTTATTATCGAGCAGTGCTTTTTGGTTGAGCTCTTTTTTCCTCAGCTGGTCCTCTTTCTCTTCCAGCTCGGAGTGAGCCGTTTTCAGCTCGGAATATGCAATCTGCACCTCTTCGTTTGTGCTTTGCAGCTCCTCATTGGTGGTTTCCAGCTCTTCGTTGGATGATTGCAGCTCTTCGTTCGTGCTCTGCAGTTCCTCATTACTGGTTTCAATCTCTTCGATGTAGGTTTGCAGATGCTCCTTGGTAACTGCCAGTTCCTGTTCAAGCTCCTGAATATTTACATCCGAAGAGCTTGTTTCAGTACTGCTATCCACTTTTGTTACAAACCCATCAATATCAAGCTGCTCAAAAATCACCACAAAGAGTTCATCACTACTCTCTGTATAGATTAGTGGTTTGGCTGAAATGCGAACATAGTATTCTTTTCCATAAAGTTCGAATTTTCGAATACGGCTTTTTACATCTTCAAGGTCTCTTACAGATTTTGAAACAACCGAGCGCACTTCAATCTGCAGCTCTTTGTTTACCATTTTCAGCAGATTTGCATGCATGGAACCGGATGGCAGTGTGAGAAACAGCCTAACATCTCCCCATGTTTCCCTGATGTTATATGCATCATCTATTACTACGTACGGATGCTCGAAGGTAGTGAAAAGTGTCTCTTTAACAAGGTCGGAAACCGTTAGATTGTTTCTTTCCTTCTTCGGTTTTTGCTCTGGTATCAGCTGTTTCTGGGCTTTAAAAGCAGAAAACCGGATAGGATTGATATTGCGGGTTCGTTTGCGTTTATAGAGTTTGTTTTTACCGTCGATAGTTGAAAACAGGTTGGAGAACTGTCCCACTGTTTCTGATTTACCCAAAAACAGGATTCCGTCCTGGTTCAGCGCATAGTGAAATATCGGGATAATCTGTTGTTGAAGTCCGGCCCCAAAATAGATCAGCAGATTTCGGCAGGTTATCAGGTCGAGCTTTAGAAATGGGGGATTACTGGTAACATCGTGCCGGGAGAAGAGCACCATTTGTTTTACCTGTTTAATCAGCTCGTATTTTTCACCGGTTTTTATAAAGTACTTTTTACATGTCTCTTTCGACATACCCTTGAGTGCATCTTCACTATACATCCCTCTGCGGGCAAATGAAATCGCCTTCTCATCAATATCTGTAGCAAAAATTTGAATGCTATACTTGGTAACACGCTCTTTTAGAATCTCATGTAACAAAATGGCTACAGTGTAAGCCTCTTCACCTGTGGAGCAACCGGGAACCCAGATTCTTATTGGGTCTTTACTGGTTTTTTCACTAATAATTTCTTTAAGACTGTTCCTTAATTCATCAAATGCTTCCTTATCCCGAAAAAAGCTGGTCACGCCAATCAAAATCATGTTAAACATTTCGTCCAGCTCTTCCGGTCTCTCTTCCACGTACGTAAGGTACTCTTCAATAGAACTGATTTTAAGCATAGTCATTCGCTTCTGCAGCCTTCTGCCTATGGTTGCACTTTTATAATTCGAAAAATCAGTACCGGTACGCTTACTCAGAAGGTCAAATATTTTAACCAGGCTGCTGCCCTCATTTTTTTCGAGCTCTTTCTGCAACTTTATCGCATTCGGGTTCCGGATGTAGTCAAGAATTTCCTCCCCCATTTTTTCAGGTGACAGTACTGCATCAACAACTTCTGTCTGAATTGCTGCAAGGGGCATCCCATTATACCTGGCTGTTTCGGGCTCTTGAACAATTACATATCCGCCTGCCTTTTTCAGCTCTTTTACCCCGTTTGCGCCGTCGGAACCAGTACCTGATAAAATTACTCCAATAACATTTTCAGCAATTGATCCCGCCAGCGAGCGGAATAATACATTTACACTTGGCTTCGGACCAATATCTTGTGATGGTTTTGTAAGTTGTATTTGCCCGTTTTTTACAGAAATTTCACTATCCGGTGGTGTTATATACACCATTCCCGCTTTAATTTTTGTGCCTTGAGCGGCTTCGGCTACTTCCAGTTTCGTCTCGCGGCTAAGAAGTTCTACCAACCTGCTTTTATGTGATGGGCTAAGGTGCTGCGCAACAATAATTGATATATTTGTCAGGGCGTCCGGGAGATGAGACAAAAACTCCTGAAGTGCTTCAAGGCCTCCCGCTGAGGCACCTATTGCGATTGTGTAGATTGGCTTCTGATCTGATTTTGGCACCTTTCTCATACTCTGAACTGGGTCTGTTAAACTCTGCTTTATTTACAAACAATAAAACTCCCTGATAATTTGCATCAACCCTGTTCCTAATCGTTCATGCACATTAAATCAGCCATAAAAGTCTTATAACTCAATTATACATAAAATTTATGAAAAGCTTTGATTTAGAAATGTCCTGACACAAAAATTATGTACACACTTTCATCCATTTTGCCGGGCTTAACCTCAAAAACAGTTCTGATTCAGCAATCGCTTACCGATCTCGTTTAGGCCCTTCTATTTCAGTCTGCACCCACACGAACAATGTCCAGTTCATCGTTCAAATAAACAAAAGCCATACCTATTCCCTCCGATGTATCCTGACCGGGTTCCACATACCGTAAATCGCGTATAATCACCAGCCAGCCATTATCCTCCTCTCTTACCTCGTAGAGTGGAAAACGAATCCAATTCATCAACCCACGCACTTCATCTGCCTCAAGGGCTGCACTCGTTATTGTGTCGGGGATTTCAATCGGGATGGGATCCCCGTAGATTTGAAAGGAATCTGAATCTGTCCAGTTTACCGTAAACCGATGGTAGTGCGTATCTGATGCAGCCACACCTGTACGAAGCAGCAGCCTGGCCGGCAACGGGTTTGGCATTATTTCATTCACGGATATGCCTTCACCGGCAAAATAGTTCTGAGCATGATTCACAGCCATTCTGGCACCCGTAAACATAAATGTTGCGTAACCTATTGCCATAATCAGCAGACCCAATGCAACAGATTGTGCTTGCTCCCGGAATTTACCTGACCACCGCATCCATACGATAATAATCAGCGAGACAGACCAGACAATTTTGGCAGCGAATGGAACAATATCAGCGGTAAGAACAAGAGCAGAAACCGATGTACCGAGCACAATCCAACCTGTTATACTTTTCCAGGTATTCGACCGGGCCAGCACCACACCTGCACCAACGAGCAGCCAGAGCCAGGGATCGATGATGAAAAGGGTATCTCCATAAAACCATGTACCGTCAAAAGGCATTAAAACCCGAACTCCATACGTGTTGAGCCAGTCGAGCAGCGGGTGGCTCCAGACACCCAGAAATGCAACAGCAAGAAGCCAACCTTTGTGAACCGGTGGCCCCGGCCGATCTTTTTTCCGACTCTTAAGAAGCCTGTCTAAAAGCAGCATGATCCCTGTTAGAAGAAACGGCCAGATGAACAGGGCAAGAATTCCATGCGTCCAGCCACGGCGAACCAGCAGTGCATAGTCTGAACTGACCAGCATCGCAACTGCGTCGATATCCGGTATATTGGCACCAATAATCAGTGTGGCTGTGGCCAGTGCTGTTTTGCGTTTCAGGCCTGCCTCGGCCATTGTAGCTCCAAACAGAGTATGTGCAAGTGGATCCATGCGAAATTAACCGTGATTTAACTCTCTGCGTTTCATCGGATTATCAGAAAAACAAGCTGAATATGATGTACAAGATGACAACAAGTAAATACTGAAATTTAGATGCAGATAATTAATTATTCTGTTGATGTATTGAATTTAAAACTTAAATAATTACATTCTGAGACACACCCTCTACGGGTTAAATTATTTAGGGTATTCCAAATCTATAAACAAAATCAGGTGTATTATGCTTCCATCAGCCAGAAAATATCAAGCTATATTTTTCTCATTTTTTCTGATACTATTCATTAGTACAACTCCCAAAATATTTGCCCAGAATCAGGGTATTTTATTTACAAACGTATCTCTGTTTGACGGAGTGAATGATTCCGTTCATGAAAACCAAAATGTGCTTGTAGTCGGGAATACCATCCACACAATCAGCAGCAGTTCGATTACTGCACCCGAAGGTGTTGAGATTACCACCATTGATGGTGACGGGCGCACTTTAATGCCGGGACTAATCGACGTGCATGTTCACCTTACGTTTGGCTCACTTTCCATGCAGGAGCTGATGGATCCGGATTTAACCCCGCAACTTGCTGCCATTAAATCTGCAACCGGTGCTTCAGAAATGCTGATGCGCGGCTTTACATCGGTTCGGGATGCAGGCGGACCTATATTCGAACTAAAAATGGCCATTGATGGTGGGCAGATTCCCGGCCCGAGAGTCTGGCCATCGGGAGCTACCATCAGTCAGACGGCCGGCCATGGGGATTTTCGCCTTCCAACCGAACGTTCCCGGCGCTTTTTTGGCCAGGCATCCAGGGCAGAGATGATGGGTGCAACCTTTATTGCCGACGGACGCGATGAAGTGCTCACTGCAACGCGCGAAAATTTGCGATTCGGTGCCAGCCAGATCAAACTGATGGCAGGTGGCGGTACATCATCTGCTTACGATCCGATTGATGTAACCCAATACACCCTTGATGAAATGCGGGCAGCAGTAGAAGCGGCCGAAGACTGGGGTACATACGTTGCAGTGCATGCTTATACGCCACGGGCTGTGCAGAGAGCTATTGAAGCCGGTGTAAAAGTGATAGAACACGGGCAACTACTGGATGAAGAGACACTTCAGTTAATGGTGGAAAACGATGTGTGGCTCTCCCTTCAGGTTCTGCGCGCAAGCACCCCCGATATGGATCCACAGAGGGTTGCCAAACGCCGGCCAATCATCGAAAACCAGCCAAATGTATGGCAAACAGCAATCGACGTGGGTGTTAATCTTGCCTGGGGAACCGATTTCCTTTTTGAACCCGACCTGAACCGGGATCAAAATGATTATATCCTTTTGCTTGAGGAGTGGCTCTCACCGGCAGAAGCACTACGACTGGTAACATCAGAAAATGCACGCATGCTGGCCCTCTCCGGATTGCGCAGCCCGTACGAAGGTAAACTTGGGGTTGTTGAAGAGGGCGCCCTGGCCGATTTACTCCTGGTTAACGGCAACCCGCTTGAAAACCTGGAACTGATTGCAGACCCGGAGAATAATTTTCATATCATCATGAAAAACGGCAACATCTACAAAAACATGACAGATTGAGATTGCGCTGATCTACTCCCACTCAGGAAACTGTGTTTTGTTGAGATCGAGGGAGGCAATCTTCTGCATTTCCGGTTCGGAAAGTTCGAAATCGAAAATATTCACATTCTCCATCATGTGCTCTTTTTGTGATGTTCTTGGAATCGTAATGATTCCCCGCTGATAGTGCCAGCGCAGTGCTACCTGCGCGTTAGTTTTACCGTATTTTTCTCCGATTTCTCCAAGTGTTTCATTGGTAAAATATCCGTTTCGTCCCTGTGCAAACGGAGACCAAGCCTGATGTTTTATATTGTGTTGATTCAGAAATTCCAGTTCATCCGGCTGCTGGAAAAATGCATGCGTTTCGATCTGGTTGACTGCAGGTATTACACTGAAATTATCCATCAGGTCCTGAATCTGTGCGGCAGTAAAATTACTCACTCCAATGGCTTTAATTTTGCCCTCTTTGTAGAGCTCTTCCATTGCCTTCCAGGAACCGTGCACATCGCCGCGTGGCCGGTGTATCAGGTACAGATCCAGGTACTCCAGATCCAGTTTATTAAGTGAAGTTTCAAACGCTCGTTTCGTTTCTTCATAGCCCGAATCATCCACCCACACTTTTGAGGTAACAAAAAGTTCTTCACGGTCAACTCCGCTCCGTTTTATACCGGCTCCTACAGCGTCTTCGTTGCCATAAATTGTGGCGGTATCGAGAAGGCGGTATCCAAGTGAAATCGCATCAGCAACACACCTTTCTCCGGGTTCATCTCTCAGATAAAGTGTACCGAATCCAAGAATGGGCATTTTTACGCCATTATTCAGTGTAACAGTTTCAATTGAACTTCTGATCAGTCTGGTGGCATTTCCGGCACCAAATAATGTGGATGCTCCCAGTCCCATAAAGATTGCTGTGCCGGTAACTGCAGCACCGGTTTGCAAAAACTCACGACGATTCATCCTCATACTGCTTTTTTTATTATTCATTTTACTCTCCTCGTTTTCTTTCTGACGTTGTTCAACAACGTTGACTGGTTTTTTGGCCTTTTCTTATAAATTAAGCCGAAAAGCTTTTTAGATTATCAGGCTCCCTGGTTTTGCAGAAAAAAGTGTGGCAACTTGTTCATCATTCTATCACGTTCGGCTTTTTTTATGTCTTCGTCAATGAGGGTTTTCCTTATTTCGAATATTTCATGAAAGGTTTGGTGATTCTTCGGTGGGTAGATCAGATAAGAAAATAAGTTTCAAATACCTAACTGTCCGAAGAAATGCTTGTTTTAGCCCGGACCTATTGTTGTACCAGCTCCCAAAACCCCCTGGGAGTCATTATTTTCAGTTCTGTTACATTTTCCGCAATGTCTAGCAAATCCTTGTCTCCTGTGATCAAAACATCGGCTTTTGCGTGAACCGCTGAGGAAAGGACCCAACGGTCATCTTCGTCACGAACCTGAATTGCAGAAGGTTCATTCGGGACAGGTTCTATATGATGACGACGCAATAGCTGTTCCGCCTCCTGAATAATCTGTTCAGGGACTTTCAATTTTCCCCGTAAAACACGTTGAAATTCCGTAAGAACAAATTCGCCTGTCATCAGTTCATGTTCTGCGAGAACCAATTGAAACAGATCAACGCTTAACCCACGAGTAGCAAAAGCACTGACAAGAAAATTGGTATCGGCAAAGACCTTCATGATACACTCCAGTATGGAATTTGCAAAAGCAAGTAATTAAATGAATCAGGAGTTAACCATGAGACAATTAAAATAAAACAAAGAAGTCTCATGAAAACTCTTGCCAGACATCTTCATCGGTGAGCAGTCCCTGAGATTCAGCAAATGGGAGAA
>SLGA01000128.1 GCA_007123985.1 Balneolaceae bacterium
CCGGCTGCATCTGTAAATCCTTCCGGTACCAGCGTAAATGTTTCGGTTTCGGGTAATGCTGTTTCTGATTGTGCAAACAAAACTTCGGGATCAGAATCAGATATAAAGAGTGGCCAGGCCTTTGTAAATTCGTTTCCAAGGGTATCCTGTACGGAGAAATTTGATGTGTTGCTGAATTCAATTTCTTCAGACAACCGCAATCGTAAACGGCGTTCAGATAATAAACCCACACCTTCTATTCTTGGTGCTAAAGTATCAGGTATTGAAACAAAGAGAGTACCAATGTTTACCGAATCTCCCTGAGCTACAGTAACCGTTTCAACATAAAATGGCTGTGCTCTCTCACGTTCTCTGTCCCATATTCGGTTTCGGTTCACATCATTCAGCCAGAACGCTTTGTAAGTTCCCTCACTGATATAGCCAAATTGTACCGTACCCGATGTATCTGATATGGCCAGATAATTTGCTCGTTCTGACAGATCATAGGGTTCCCGGTACAGAAGTACTCTCCTGCCGCTTTCCCCCCTGCCGGTTTCAGCATCCAAAACCCGCGCGGTAATTACGCCGTCATCCAATACATCACCGGTTGATATCGCAAGAACATGCGGCCTGTCCATCCGGTTTCGATTGGTATCTGTTATTTCGGTTCCGGCCTGAATAACAATCGTGGTGTTTTCTGGCAATGGGTTTGTAAACTCGATTACCCCTGATCTGCGGCTGAAACTAATATCAAATTCAATTCCCAGGTCCGGTTCAACGCTAATATTTTGTCTGAATGAGTTTCTGTCAATGAACTTGTCGAAATGGAATCGTACTTCTCTTCCACTGAAATTTGTTGTTCCATTTGCCGGTGTGGTACTTTCAACAACCGGTCCCGTACGATCGGGTTCTCCTCCAGATGGAGCCACAGGTGTGGCACAGCTTTTTACAAGTAGTGCCAGAATTAAAAGAGTAAAAATTCCGGCTAAATAGTTTGAATGCGATAATAATTTTTTCATAACAAGATTCAAATATATGCAATTTTGCATCACCTGATGAAGCATCTTTTCAAACATTGTGAAATGAATTCTCATTAAAGCTTACATTCGTTATTTTTGAGTCCCACTTAAATCGATAATCAGATATATGTATATAGATCATCCGGCATCGTACACTGACTATTACGAGCTGACCATGGCACAGGGCTATTTTTTAGCCGGAATGCACGAAAGGCGTGCCACTTTCGATTATTTTTTCAGAAAAGTACCGTTTGATGGTGGTTACGTTGTCTTTGCAGGATTAAAAGAACTCATCGAGACAATAAAGCATCTCATATTTTCTGAGCAGGAAATTGAGTACCTCGTAAAAGAAGGGTTTTCTGATGATTTCATTCAATATCTGCGAAATTTTGAGTTCAAAGGAAATATCTGGTCAGCCCGGGAGGGTGAGCTTATATTCCCGAATGAGCCTGTTTTACGGGTTGAGGGTAATCTTCTGGAAACTCAACTTATCGAAACGCTTCTGCTCAACATTCTTAATTTTCAATCGCTCATTGCAACCAAAGCATCCCGGATAAAATATGCAGCCGGCCCAAATTGTACGGTTCTGGACTTTGGGTTGAGACGTGCACAGGGATTGGGTGGAATACATGCCACACGTGCGGCAATGATCGGTGGATTCGACGGTACCTCAAATGTCTATTCGGCCCAGCGCTTTTCCATACGTGCAGGAGGTACAATGGCACACTCCTGGATTCAATCTTTCGATGATGAACTAACCGCTTTCAAAACGTATTGCGAACACTATCCCGACTCTTCACACCTGCTTGTTGATACCTATGACACTCTTGGAAGCGGTGTACCAAATGCCATAAAAATGGCAAAAGAATTGCGAAAAAATGGGCACGAGTTAAAGGGTATTCGCCTTGACAGCGGTGACCTGGCCTATTTCTCTCGACAAGCACGGCATATGCTTGATGAAGCCGGTTTTCCTGATGTAAAAATTGCCGCATCAAACCAGCTCGATGAACGCGTTATTTCGAGTTTAAAGAATCAGGGAGCACCCATCGATATTTTCGGAGTAGGCACACGCCTGGTTACGGGGGACAATTCACCCGCGCTTGATGGTGTTTACAAACTGAGTTCAGTAAATGGCAAACCAACCATGAAAGTCTCAGAAAACATCGAGAAAATTACACTGCCCGGTATGAAAAAAATCTACCGATACCTGAATGATGATGGAAGCTTCTACGGCGATGCAATTTTAATGGAAGATGAGTCCATTCTTGAGAGGATGCACCACCCTACCTTTCCGGCAAAAAAGAGTACACTCAACGGCAGAAAATATGAAGAGCTTCTAACACCCGTTATTACAGACGGTGAGGTTACGTTCGAAATGCCAGAGGTAAGTCAGATTGTGGAATACAAAAACCTCCGGTTTTCTAAACTCCACTCAGAGTATAAACGCTTTGATAACCCACATATCTATAAAATAGGCATTAGCACACGGCTTATGGAAACAAGAGATAATTTACTCAATCACTTTAAAACTTTAGTTTAAATGAACGCACTGCTTGTAGTTGATATTCAGAACGATTTTTGCCCGGGAGGCGCACTTGCCGTTCCTGAAGGCGATGAAATTGTACCGGTTGTAAACAAACTTATAGCTCACTTTGATGTTATTATCCAGACGCAGGACTGGCACCCATCCGGCCACCACTCCTTTGCCTCATCTCATTCCGGTAAACAGCCATACGATACGATTGAACTGAAATACGGAACTCAGGTACTTTGGCCGAATCATTGCGTGCAGGGTACAAAAGGGGCGGAATTTCACCCTAATCTGAACTCTGATAAATCTCAGGTAATCATCAGAAAGGGATTCAGAAAAGAGATTGATTCTTACTCTACATTTTTCGAAAACGATCAGGAAACCACAACCGGCTTAACCGGATATCTGAAGCAGAGGGGAATCACAAATTTATATACTGTGGGCCTGGCTACAGATTTTTGTGTAAAATGGTCAATTCTTGATGGTATTGATGAAGGCTTTACGATGCATATCGTGAAAGATGCGGTCAGGGGAATCGATTTAAATGGATCACTGGATTCTGCCTGGAATGAGATTGAAAGTAAAGGTGCAACCATCATAACCTCTGAAGATATAACAGGGTGATTCAATCCAACACCTTTGATGTTGTGATTCTGGGGTCCGGTATAGCCGGACTTTCTGCTGCTGATGAATTACTCGATCGTGGATTAAGTTGTGTGATCATCGACTCTAAAAATCCCGGAAATGGTGCAACTTCTGCGCCAATGCTTCTTGCAAATCCCGCAACTGGACGGCGTGCTAAGAGAACCTGGCGAGCCGAGGAGTGTTTCAGGCAGATTTCAGATTTTCTTGAACGTGTTGAAGCATCAACCGGAGCATTATGTTACGAGAATAATGGAGTACTTCGTCCTGCACTTACAAAAGAGGTCGCTAAAGATTTTGAACGCTCACCCGAAAAATATAAATGGCAGAAAGAATGGATAACCTGGTTTCCTGAAGTTGAATTTTCAAGGCTGTATCCTTATTTCGGGAAAAATTATGGGGGCTTGCAGATTGAACATTCACTTAGTATTAACGGCCCTGAGTTTATTCAGGCCGCATTGACCTATCTATCAAAAAAAGGCCTAAAGCTTATCCAGCGTTCAGATTATACTTTTACACAAATTTCAGGTCAGTGGATATTTACGATAAAAAATCGGGAATCTGTTTCCTCAAAAAGAGTAATTGATACCTCAGGGAAAGCACAAATTGATTCAAATCACTGGAAATTTCTTCCTCTGCATGCAGTAAAGGGCCAAACGGCAACATTCCATTTTGATGAACCACTGCCACTCTCTCACTCTGTATCCAGCCTGGGATATATGGCCTATACAAGTGCTTTGCCCAATCAACTTACGGTGGGGAGTACTTATGAGCACACGTTTGAAGATTTAGAACCAACACCGGATGGCCTTCAAAGGCTGAAAAGTAAACTCAGAGATACTCTACCCGATTTTGCCAATAAAATAAAAGTGACTGAACAATGGGCAAACGTTCGGGTTACCGTACCCGACAAAATGCCGGTGGTTGGCCAACATCCTGAATTTCCAGGCCTCTATATTATAGGAGCCCTTGGTTCAAAAGGGATGATGATGGGGCGATACGCAGCTTATTGCCTTGCAGAAAGTATCTTCAGCAGGAATAAAACGGATCTTGAGATTTCAGTAGAACGGTTCTTATGATTATTTTAAGGCCAAACTTGCCATGGAATTCTAATAAGAATAAATACCAGGCCGAGAGTGTAAAACAGGATTATGGTTTTAAAACGCCTTGCATCATCCCCCGGTTTCTTGGCTTTAATGTATCCTACTGATATTAGAATAATTCCAATCAGCATGGTAAGCGGATGCTCGATGGCTAATAGCCGTGCGAAAGAATCTTGCATTACATCACCTGATAAACTTGCAAATCCCCAGGGTGAAACTGCATAGAGCACAATTCCAATGAGCAACTGAAGATGAGAAGCAATAAAACCAATCAGAGTTACTTTTCGAACTTTTTCGTTAAAAGGAGAACGTTTCACAAATTTAATAATGGCATAAATAAGTGAAAATACAATGGCAGCGAGCAGTATATAAGCGAGAAACGAATGCAGATGTTTAAAACCGATGTACATTTTCTTGTGATTTATTTTCAGTGATATTTCAGCATTTCAATAGCAAAACAACAGGTTAGATTATTAACAATATCCTGCTTCTCAGATCTTAATTCAAACCGAGATTACAAAGAATGTTTCTGAAATTTTTTAGACAATTCTTCTAAAGCATCAGATTTTTCTGAATTTTATTTTAGTCTTAAAAATCACATCTCATCTATTTTTTTGGAAAATTTTATACTGATTTTTTTATAGGTACTCCAGCTTCCAATCAAAAGAATCACAAGCACAATTACATATACCCACCAGGGTACATTTTCTCCTGCGATTAATAGATAGAGGTAAGCGGATATAAAAAAGAACACCGAGGATAACGCCGGCAGCACAATTGATATTCCCCTTCTGTAGTTATATGTAAGCCATACAATTGAGAGTGAAAAAAATGGAATTGCCCCAACGTAAATTGCTCCAAAAATGAGTGGATTTACACCGTAACTCTCACCTAAGCTCATAAACCAGGTGTATATTGTCTCTGTTACTTCCATTTCGGTAATATATTCATACTGTTCTGTTGCTAATTTCTGTACTGTGAGTGGTGTGGAATCGACATTAAGTTTGAAGGTGCATTTAAGACATTACGTTCTTTAACAGATAAATGCACAATTTTGTTTGATTGAGTTACGTAATTCAGTGTATATTCGCATACACACTCAAATATTTGTGAATAAGATAAAAAACCACATATCCATTGTTTCCGCGCTTGTCGTAGCCTTCGGCATTACTATATCGTCAATACACATACATATTGATGATCACCTTTTTGCGGAAACGGGTCAATCCATCTCTCAAGATGAGTTGCACTGTTTTATTTGTGGGTCCGTATTCAAATTCAATCCTGATTCTGAAAATGCTGTAGATTCAGCACCGCAATCAGAAACTTATTTTTACGTTGTATCGAATGGCAAAGAGTCTTCTTCTTTTGTTCCTTCTAACAACGGCCGTGCTCCTCCAGCTTAAGATTATTTCAGCTTTTTACTATTTAATCATCCCTATAGGGTGAAATTTAACTGATCTCAATCTTAAATCTTTCAACTATTAAGAATACTATGAATACGTTTACAAACAACTTTATCAAAATTACTACCCTTCTTATCATCTCTGCACTTGTTTTCATCTCATGCGACAATACAGTAAGTGGTGACGAAAATGATCACGCAGACGCCTTTGGATTTGTAATCGAGCAAAACAATGCCGAAATACTTCGTTTTCAGAATAATCAATACACATTCAATCCCGAAGGTGCATGGGATGAATACTTTACAACCGTGGATGGTGAAGAGATTCTTACAATTTCATCTGCTGTAGTACCTGATATGACCCGTGGAATGACGCCAAGTGTGTTTGTAAGATGGCTCGACAGAGACGGTAACAAATTCGACCTTCCTGAAGAAGCAGATGGTGGAGAGTATCGTTTGGAATTCGACTGGGCAAAACCAAACGTACTTTCAGGTGAGTGTACTGATGAAGCGAGATTGCAGGACAGAAATCAAATACGGCCAGCGAACCTTGAGCAACATGGTTCCGACGGTTCGTGGGGCTTCCATTTCCGTGCCGACCACACCGGAACCGATGAAATTATATTCAGGCTGCAGCACATCGATCACGATGATTTTGTTGCACGTCCTCTTAAAGTTCATGTTGCCCATGAGGATCACCCCGCAATAACAGAAGACGGAATCTGGATGCACGAACGTAACAAATGCCGAACACGGTAAATAATAAAGCCCGGCACAGAATGCCGGGCTTTTTTCTTACACTCTTCTTTTCATTAATTGAAAGAATGTCTATAAAAAAAATAATTACTCTCGGTTTTTTGTTTTTCTTCACCACCGGTTTGGGTTATGCGTTCGAAACATCAGGTGTTATAAAGGGAAAAGTAGTTGATGCTAAAACCTGGGAATCCATTCCATACGTTTATCTTCATCTTGAAGAGATAAACCGAACAATAACCACAGACAGAGACGGTAAGTTTCAATTCTCAAATGTCCCGAGCGGAACAGTTACGCTTTCGGCTCACAGGATTGGTTATATGAACCAAACCCGAAGAATTACGATAACAGACAAAGAAGAAAATGAGATTACCATTGAACTAAACCCTACAGTAATAACTGGTTCAACTGTAGAAGTTATCGGTCAACAAGAGTCTATTCGCGGTAGTAATCTTGAACACGCTTCTACCAAAATTCTCGGCTCAGAACTACGTAGAAACCTCGGTACTACTCTATCTGAAACATTACAAAGCCAGCCTGGTTTTGATTCC
>SLGA01000290.1 GCA_007123985.1 Balneolaceae bacterium
AGTGAGGAATGTATTTGTTTTCCCATATTTCACACCTTTTAAGAGTTTTAATAAGTTTAAGCAAAAGAAAACCGCTTTCCTTTCGGCATGGTGGAATTAAACCACAAAAATTGATAAATGCAAAATTAAAAAGTTATTTTTTGTTTCGTTTTATTTCTCTTAGTTGTTTTAACTTTGAATAATCAGACAACCCAAATATGACTATCACCCGATTTTTCCCACTATTTGTAAAAAAAACCTAATTCCGGCTTTGGTTTTAGATAATCTGATCCTTTTTTATAGGCATAAATACTTACAAATACATAATTAGCAAGTAAAAACAACCCTTTCAGGCTTTATTTCGAGTATAATTATAGACCAAAATGGCAGTGAAGTATCTGAAAAGAACTGATAACAGTCACTAGTGACGAATAAGTTTTTACGTCATTTTTTTCGATAGGAAACGAAAGGTAATTTTTTCAATGCCTTATAAAGGACCTTATATTCTTCAAACTTTTTGGTGTACCATCCGGAGTACTGTGCTTCAGGCTCTATTAGTACTGAAGGTTTTACCCACTGTTTTGCAATTTCAGATATGTGCCGGCCGGTTTTTGCGGAGCAGGCAAGCATAGCCACGCCGTAACAGCCGGTTTCCGTAATGTTTAGCGTAGTAATTTTCTTGTTAAGCACATTGGCTTTCAGCTGTGTCCAGGTTAATGATTTTGCACCCCCGCCTACTGCGCGCAGCTCGTGTATGCTATAGTTTGATTGCTGCAGAATTTCCAGATTCAATCTCATTTCAAATGCCACCCCTTCCAGTAATGCACGTAAAAATTCACTCCGGCTGCTCGTTAGCCGCAAACCGTAAACGGCTCCCATTGTCTCTGTATCAAAATAGGGCGTGCCTGAGGACGTGAAATAGGGCAGTACCAGTATTCCCGTTGGATCACTGCTCATTTTACTCAGAACCAATTCATAGGGGTCATCGCCTGTTCGCCGGGCCGCTTCTACTTCCTGCTGGCCAAACTCATTCACAAACCATTTCAGAATATTACCCCCGGTAAGATTATAGGCGATACTTGAGTAGGTATCCCTGATTGTATAATCGTATGTGCAAAGGTTATTTTTTCTGAGATTCTCACTAAAAACAGGCTTTTTAAATGCAGCAGTAATGCATTCCACTGTGCCGGTAGCAAGCATCGCCACTCCCTCATCAGTAACCCCGGCCCCAAGTGCGCTGCAGGTTTGATCGTGCCCGCCTGCAACTATCTTCGTTTCCGCCGGCAAACCCAGTTCATATGCCAGTGGTCTGTTTACAGAACCAATTACAGAACCTGAGTGGACTGGTTTTGCAAGTTTTGATACCGGCAATCCAACTCTACTCAGTATTTCATCGGACCATTTATGATTGCGCACATCAAACAGCATGGTGCGCCCGGCAAGAGACCAGCTTATTGCCGGTTCCGCCCCCAACCTGAGTACCATCAAATCTTCAAAACAGAGAAAATATCGGGCTTTTTCCCATACTTCAGGCCTGTTCTCCTTCAGCCATAGCAGTTTGAAAACTGTGAAAATTGGATAGGCAGTATGTCCGGTGATGTTGTAGAGTTCCTCTTCCCCGATAGCCTCTACAAGGTTGTGGATATAAGGCGTTGATCTGCTGTCGGACGAAACCATTGCGTTGCACAATGTTTCATTTTCCGGGCCAATTGCCGTGAACGCCTCGCCCTGGCTGGAGATACTGAGTGCTTTTACCGAACCTGATGGTGCCTGAGCTGTACACTCTTTGATAGCCTCGAAACATTTTTTGATCACTTCGTCAGAATCGAGCTCAGCACCACCGTCGTCAGAAAACACCACATCATAGCTTCGTTTGGCAAGAGCTATCTGATTTCCGACTCCATCAAAAATACCAGCCTTGCAACCGCTTGTTCCAATGTCGATTCCCAAATAGTTCATAACGGATTCTCCGTGGTTTTAGGCTCTATCTGTACCAGATAGAGAGATACTGCTTAATTATCTCCTTCATTCTGCGGAAAATAATATCCTGCCGGTAAGTTGTGGTATAGTAATCGAGCGAGGGTTTGCTCTCACTATCTGCAATCATGCCAAGCAATCCTTTCCCTACCATCTCTTTCGTTTTGGCCGGACCTATCAGTTTAGACGCATTTTTTACCATATCCGAAAAAAGAGCAAAGGTGCTATCACGCTCAAGGGCAGTCCAGAGGTTCACCTTGCAGATACCATCTTCAAATAGGGTTGTAAGTTCATCTTGCGAAACCGATGAAGTACCGTGCAGGCATAAGTGCGGGCCGGTTTTAGCTGAAATTTTTCTTGCCAGATCACCATGATATTTCAGTGATGATGCCGTAGCGCGATGTTCGGTCCCCAGATTGGGCACAATGATATCTACCCCGGTACCCGAAAAGTAGGCCTCTGCCATTTCGGGGGTTGTCAGATCGTCTGCATTGCCCGATGTATCCGCTTTTGATATTTCATCACAGGCACCTTCAATCAACACCAGATCTCTGTTTTTTTCTGCAAACTGCGCTGTTTTTTTGATGTTCTCTTCAAATGGAAGTGTAGAAGCGTCGTACATGATGGAAGAGAATTGCCGCATATCCCAATTAAGCAGCTCCAGATCATCATCCCAAATGATATGATCGAGATGTACCATCACATTTAAATTTCCATACGGTGATTCAGGTGAAGTGAGTACATCAAGATCTTTCAAAAAGAGCCGCATGCCAATCTCCCAGTTTCTGGTATGAGAGTAGTAAACCGATTGCGGGCGATCTTTATACGTGTTGGTGATTCCCACAATAATGGGCAAATTATTCACCCCTATCTCTTTACCATAATCAGAAACGGCACTCAGTATGGCTTCAGTGGTTGTGAGGTTTTCTGTGTTGAATGTTGGAAGCACCCACTTTTTTTCGCGGGCAAAAGCATACATCTCCAATACTTCATTTCTGTCTAAAATCAATGGCATAGACGGTATTTTCCTACTGTTTAATTTCTACGTTCCATGTGATTTCCCAGGTAAACGGTTTGCCCGGCTCGGCCATCAAAGCAAGGCCTTGATCAACTGCTTCGGATAATGTACTCGACCTGCCCGGTATCGGTTCGAACGCGCATTCATTACGCCTGCAGCCATCCTCATCGGGATAGCCCGAGTTGTTCCACCAGATTCCAATTCCCGGAAAATGGTCCAGCGGGTAATCCATCAAAACCCGAAGGGCTTTCCGCATTGTCCATCCAATTCGTCCCTGCTTCGCCCCCTGAACAAACAACATATGGAAATCTCCGGGGAGCACATTCAGCAGAAATTTCTTCACATCTCCGGGGCTTTTTAGATGAAAAGTCTCACCCCTTTCATTGTTTACTGATTCAAATTCCGGAAGCTCAATATTGGTCACATCATCTAGTGGCATCAAGGGATGGATAACGTGCTGAAACGGCAACGGATTTTGCCCGGAGTTCAAAACTTCAAATTTCCAGACTAGCGATGAATTTCCAAATTCCAGAATCCGATTAAACCGAACAGGCAACACGCTGCTTTCAACAGTGAAGGTTAATCGTTTGTGGGCTTTCTCAATCTCCCAGGGCAGCCAGCATAGCTCACCATGATCGGGAATTTCCCACTCTATTCCGGGATAGATACTCTGCTCCACGGATGGAAAACAGTCATCATAGCCATAAACCGGACGCGTTTCGTAAAGCCCGTAATCTGTTTCAGGTGCCTTAAACTGTTCAGGTGCGGTTGTAACGATATCCACACCGTTATAAGTCAGCTTGCCAATTCTTGCACCATCCTGCAGATCGTACTCAATAAACCATTTGCCGAATTCAAATTTTTGAATCATAACCTGAATCTAAGTTGAATGCTCATTGAATTGAGGTGCAATTCTACCTGATATGCCTATCCTTCATCACTACCTCAAATCGGAAAATTTTATCATAGTGCTATCGCTTTAATACCTGTAAGCTCGCAAAATGCCACCAATTCTTCATACAGGTGGCTGCCATAGCCCAGTACAGCATACTCGTTGTTCCATTCCCGGAGTAATTTCTCAATGTCGCAGTGCGCTGTTACAAAAGCGTGGGGCCAAAACGGTATTCCGGATTCCAGCTTGCGTGCTTCCAGTTCCTCTTTTGGCGGTTCAAAAATGGAAACACGCGTAATCACCATTTCGAAATTGCCGTTGTTACGGCCAAGACGCGCAATAACTCCTTCACCCGGTTTACAAACCAGCTTTACTGAGAGTCCACCTGCTTCGCCTTCTGTTGGAATGCCGTGTTCTGCAAATCCGGCGGGACCAGCATCCCCGGCTAATGAAGGAGGGCATGCACCATCACCAATAATTTTAATTTCATTGTTTGATTTATCCACATGCTGAAGGTCGCCATAATACACCGGTTCACTGCTCAATTCATTCAGCAGACGAACGGTAAGAAGTGTATTAAAATCGCTGAGTGTGGATGTTGATACACGGTCGTTCAGCATCATACTTTGTGCAAAACAGGTTGCGCTGTAGGAATCACCAAGGCCTGGAAACGACTGAATAGTGTACATATCCCAGTTCTCTTTTTTGAGAACTTTTTTTATAGCGATGTACAGGCGGATAGATCGCGATGATGTTTCATCATCGGGAATGGGTTCTGCAAAAAATTTCTGAATGGCATTACGCGCTTCCTTCACTTCAGCATCGGTTACACGTTTTGCCGTTTCGAGCAGTTCGGTGGTATCACGTGTGTCGATATCCAGCCCGAATGTTTTCATCCATTGTGCGGGATCAGCAACGCCACAGGTCTGCCCCATACCGCGGCCGCCAAATACTCCAACTGTTCCCAAATTTAGCTTGTTTTTTTCGCGGCTTGCGCGGCAATACGAAGTAATTCTTTCTACATCCTTTGCATCATCATAGCTGCCGTAAACAAAACGGTGCGCTATCCCCACTTCTTTCAAAGCAGCCTGCATCACAAAGCCGCCAACCGGGCGCCATCCCTGCGAACCGGGGTGGGTCCAGATTACAATTCCTTTCCCAGAGGTTGCATAATCACGAACGGGTCCGATCAAATGTGCAGCCCAAACCCAGGTTCCCGAAAAGAGTACAAGCGCTTCCACATCGTCACGTTTTTTAAACTCGCTAAAGCACTCTTTCGCTTCCTTTTTTGAGGCAATCACAGGGCTGTATTCCACCAGTTCCATTCCAGCATCTTTGAGGCTCTGTTTTGCATTCTCTACCAATGTATCATCAATAAAGGGCTGGCCCATTGGGTCGTTTAATCCATCCTTGTGAACACCGTAAACGATAAATCCTACTTTTGTTTTTGACATAATGCGTACCAATATTTTAGAGTGTAATTATTTATGAAGTCAATCAGCTAATTTGGGATAAACGGTTTTCCCCGTCTTGCCAGATTCCAGTGCAGCCGTCAATATTTTGTGGTGAATAGTTGCCTCTTCAGGCCGGATGCATCCGAATGGCATCTCTTTTCCGGGATTTGCCAGCTCATCAAAATATGCTGCCCACATCTGCAACATGGCATCGGTGAAGCCAAACTCAAAAATGCCGCCGGTTATAGTTTTATACTGCGATGTATATCCCAAATCTTCGCTTCGCCACTCCTGCTTACCGCCATTTGTGTAGCTCATGGTTTGCAGGGTTTTTGGATATTTTGTGCTGTAGCGGGCACTGAATTTGGTTCCCAGGATTTCGATGTACCAGGTATCTGTTTCACCGGGCGCAATGCGGTATGTTTTGGCCGTCATAGGAAAACTGTAACCCTCTGTGGGGTGATCCACTTCGCAGTTCAGAGTGGCATTATCCCATGTTTCGCACGGTACCAGATCTCCTGCCTTGTTATACCGTTCGGTTACAATATTCGAGAGCGTTGCCGAAATCTTCTTAGGTAGCCATCCGGAACGGATCGGGATGTGAAGAGCATGCATTCCTAAATCACCCATGCAACCATATTCTCCGTTTACGTTCACCATTCGTTTCCAGTTGATCGTCTTCTCAAAATTAAGATCTGACGAATGCAGAAAACCGGTATTCACTTCGATGATTTTCCCCCAGGAATTTTCATGAATCATCTTGTGGATTTCATGCGCACCGGGGAAAAACGGAAACTCTGATGAACACCGAACAAACACATCGGGATTCTCTTTGATAGTTGCTGAAATACGCTCATTCGCTTCCAAATCAATTCCAAAAGGTTTTTCGCCCAAAAAATGTTTACCGGCTTTCACGATATCGATATACATTTTTTCGTGAAGATTGTGGGGAACCGAGCAGTAGATTACATCAATGTTTTCATCGTTCAGCAGATCGTGGTAATTTTTGGTCACCGTTGTGATCGAATCGAAATTAGAAGTGTACCATTCAAAGAGATCTTCATTCAGATCACATATTGCCGTAATCTCGGGTCTCACATCTTTTTCCAACAATGCAGGCCATCGTGCCGCGGCTACGGCAAATTCGCGACCCATCAAGCCGCATCCGATAATTCCGCAGTTTACTGTTTTTGGCTTCTTCAAAACAAACTCCTTTTTTGGATTATCTATGGGTTTGAACTTGTTAGATCTCTCCTTTTAAAATTTTCATGGCTCGTTCAGGAGTGGCTTTGTCGTGCACTATCGCCATCAGCGCCTTGGTCATTGCCGGTGGATTTTCATGCTGAATGATATTCCGTCCATAGACAATTCCTCTTGAACCCTTGTTCATAAGATCATAGGTACGCTTTAGAATTTCATCATCAGGTGCACGCCCGCCCCCTCTTGGCAGAACAGGCCGGCCGGCCACTTCAATTATTCTATGATACTCTTTCACATTATCGCACGGATCTGCTTTGATAATATCTGCTCCAAGCTCCTTAGCCTGGCGTACAAGCGGCAATATTTTGTTGATGTCTCCATCAACCATGTAACCGCCACGTACATCATTTGCCTGCATCACCAGGGGTTCAACCATTAACGGCATG
>SLGA01000055.1 GCA_007123985.1 Balneolaceae bacterium
GCTTCCCCTATCTTTTTAAGGATAATACGGGTACGCTTTATATGAGCTGGATCACCAATATTGAAGAGGATATTTTTGCACTTGAATATGCTAAGTACAAAGATGGTCTTTGGGAAGTACCGCCTGCAGTTCTGGTTGGAACAAACTTTTTTGTGAACTGGGCTGATTTTTCATCACTCGTAGGAAAAGATGGTGAAGCGGTTGCCGCACACTGGCTGCGAAAAATTGATGGTGGCCCATATGCATATAATGTTCAGGTTCAGTTCAGAAATCCCGAGACAGGCCGATGGAATGAGCCGATAACTCCTCATCTTGACGAAACCCCAACTGAACATGGTTTTGTAAGTATGCAACCATTGTCTGATGGAAAAATTCTTGCAATTTGGCTTGATGGCCGCAATACAGAGGGTCGCGGGCATGGCGAATATGCCGACCCCGAAAAGGCTATGACCCTTCGTTCAGCAGAGGTATCTGCAGATGGGGAAATCACAAGAAAACGAGTAATCGACGCTATGGTGTGCGACTGCTGCCAAACAGATTTGGCTCCCGTGGATGATGGATTTGTAGCTGTTTACAGAGGCCGCAGCGAAGGTGAAATTCGCGATATTTTGATTTCGCGCTACAGTCTGGAAACCGGGGAATGGAGTGATCCAATGAGTGTTCATCACGACGGATGGGAGATTCGAGCATGCCCTGTAAACGGGCCGCGAGTGGAGACAAATGGTAACCAGGTTGCAGTGGTATGGTTTACAGAAGCTGATGATGAACGTAAAGTATTACTTGCGAGATCTGCCGACGGTGGTGTAACTTTTCAGGAGCCGATTGTAGTTGCTTCCGGTGAGAGTACCATCGGCAGGGCCGACATTGTGCTGGCTGATGAAGGTATTATCTATGTTAGCTGGATGGAACAAAACGGTGAAGCCGGTAACGTAATGTTGAGGGAAATTTCACCTGATGGAACTCTTCGAGAAGCTATTTTAACCGGAATTACATCATCATCAAGAAGCAGTGGTTTTCCAAGAATTGAAAAAATCGATGATGAAATAATCATTGCCTGGACGCAAACCGAACCTCTTGTAAGAGTGCGTACGGCAAGGGTATCAATCAATCAAAACGCTACCTTAAACCCATAAAACAAATAAATCTGTATGTTTAAGCAATTTACCAGAGCCTTTCTGTCAGCACTTTTTATCACTTGCCTGTTAGGTACATCTGCCATTCATGCCCAGACCGATCGTTCAGAATATCTGCAGCAGGCGATAGAAATTCTTGAAAGTGTACCACTTTTTGATGGGCATAACGATGTACCCTGGCAATATAGAAACCGGGTGAACTATAAGTTTTCCGAGCTCGATTTTTACGATACTACGCACCTTGAGCGGCCCATGCATACCGATATACCCCGCCTTCGTGAGGGGCTTGTTGGTGCGCAATGGTGGTCGGTTTATGTAAGTGCAAACATTCCCGAAAATGAAGCGGTGAAACAAACCATGGAGCAAGTTGACTTTGTACACCGTCTCGTCGAGAAATATCCCGATCATTTTGAACTGGCTCTCACCGCTGATGATGTGGAGCGTATTTTTGAAGAGGGCAAAATTGCATCACTCATCGGGATGGAAGGCGGGCATTCAATTGCAAATTCGCTTGCGGTTCTCCGAATGTTTTATGAACTGGGTGCCCGCTACATGACTATCACTCACGGCCGCACTCTCGATTGGGCTGATGCCGCTGGAGACGATCCTCGCCACTACGGGCTCACTGAATTTGGCGAGGAGGTAATTCGCGAAATGAACAGGCTTGGAATGCTGGTTGACCTCTCTCATGTTACTCCCGCCACCATGCGCGATGCCCTTCGTGTTTCTGAAGCACCGGTTATGTTTTCACATTCGAATGCACTTGCACTTGCCGACCATCCACGAAATGTACCTGATGATGTTCTTGAAATGACCGCTGAAAACGGTGGTATTGTTATGGTAACATTTGTGGAGACCTTTACATCGGAGGAGAGGAGACAATTTTTTGCCGAGCGGGCAGCTTACCAGCGAAAAGTAGAATATCTGAACCCCGGCAGGCCCGAGGTTATCTCTCAAAAAATGGCGGAATGGGATGCCGAAAATGAAGCTCCTAAATCTACCCTGGAACAGGTTGCAGATCACATCGACCATATCAGAGATTTGATTGGTGTGGATTATATCGGTATCGGAGGGGATTACGACGGAATTCCGACGCTGCCGCTTGGCCTTGAGGATGTAAGCACTTATCCAGATCTGTTTGCTGAACTGCTGAGCAGGGGATATACAGAAGAAGATCTTAGAAAAATTGCCGGGCTGAATATGCTTCGGGTGATGAGAGGCGCAGAAGATGTGTCAGAACGATTGCGAAGGGAACGGGAGCCTTCCGAAGTAATCATTACAGATTTCGACTGATCCGTACCTCACAAATTTTTCTCGTGAAAGGGTGGTTATACATACCGCCCTTATTTTTGGAGATCATTACAGCTACGTAAACCGAAGAGCTTACCGGAAGAACCGGATGCAGAAGGGATGGCTGGCGGGTAGTTATTTTTATCTGAGTTTATTTCTCAAATTGTTCTTCACAGAATCCGAGTCTTCAGGCTCGTCAATAAATTCAATATCAATAAGGCGGGCTTTCTCTGATTTTTCGAAGTGACTGCCGGTTGATTTTTCCCTGGGCTCTGCCATTAGCTGTGCAGCAATTTCAGCAAGTTCATTTGCTGTTTCAGTGACCTCCTCACGATGTTTTGCAAGAGAACGGGCGGAAAAATATTTCATAACAGGATAGCTGAAAAGTGCAGCTATAAGTCCAGCTGTTATTCCGGGCCATGCAATTCCGAATATTGAAAAAGAAGTTACGCCACCTATTACTGATAACAGAACAATTGCACCGGCCAGAAAAGCACTTTTGCCAAAATCACTATCCCAGTTCATATCCCAAAGCTGCCGCTTACTTACCCGAATTCTGAAGCGATCAGCTCGTTTTTGCATTAGCACCCGTGTTGTAAAAAAACCATGCTCATCTGTGTATTCCCATTCATAGCTGGATGAGGATTTACGAGTGCGTGCTTTTCCGTCGTAATCATCCCACAAACGGTTCCACTAGGTTATATCTTTATCAGATGTACCGTATTTGTGATTCAGTTCGGTGATCATATCATCCAGTACACGGTTATCAGGCATAAAATGAAGCCATTGTTCGCAAACAATCTCTTCCCTTCGTACTTTGGCTGTCTCTTTTTTGATACCCGTTGCCGATTTATTGAGTTCAGTTGCAGCCTGTTTGATCAATTCCGGGTCAATTCCGGCTTCAGCTGCAATTTGTTCCAGATCGCCAATGGTTAAACCGGTTCTGTTCCCTTCTTTTGCAATAGATCGTTCGGCTTCAAGCTCAACAGCTCTCCTGATAAGTCTGGATACTTCTTCTTCTGAATAAATGCGATTTGCCATTTAATTACCGAGTTTGGTCTATAAAATCTCTTCCTTTATTTTTCCACATTCAAAAATTTACGCAAAACAGTGCTCTAATGTTACAACCGGTTGAGGCTTGCTATACTGAAAGACAAGGCACAATAATATGCCAATTTATTCTGTGAACACTTGGTATATTAACCACTCAAATTCTCTTTACTAATAAAAAACTATTTATGGATCTTCTACAAGCGGTTCTGCTCGGAATTCTTCAGGGTATCACAGAATTTTTACCTGTTAGCAGTTCCGGGCATCTTGCGCTGGCAAGGGCGTTTCTTGGAAGTGAAATTATGCCCGGCATTACGTTTGAAATTGTGGTTCATTTCGGATCTTTTTGCAGTATTGTTTTCTATTTCAGGAAGAGAATTTTAGTGATGCTTCGGGATCTTATAAGCAGTTTTTCACCAGTGGGTATAAAAGAAAAAAGATACCTTCATGATGCAAATACACGGTATAGCATGATCATACTTCTGAGTATGGTACCTGCAATGATAGTGGGTTTTACTCTGAAGGATCAAATAGAAGCACTCTTTTTGAATCCTGTGGTGGTTTCCTCAATGCTGATAATCACGGGTACACTTCTATTTGCAACCCGATTTGTGAATAATCCTGAAGGAGAGGTGGATGTAAAACGCGGTTTGTTGATGGGTATCGCGCAGTCATTTGCAATCATACCGGGAATTAGCAGGTCCGGTTCAACAATTTCAGTGGGTCTGTTCAGTGGTATAAACAGAGATAGTGTAGCTAACTTTTCGTTTCTTATGGTGCTTCCTGTACTGGCTGGCGCGATGTTACTCGAAATTCTGGAGATATTTGAAACAGGAATAGAATCAGCGGCAGCACTAAACCTCATTGCCGGATTTCTTGCATCATTTCTGTCGGGCTATTTTGCACTTAAATATCTGATTATTCTTCTGAAAAGGGAAAAATTTCACTATTTCTCTTTTTACTGTTGGGCATTAGGGATTTTTGGAATTATCTACTTCAGCATAGTTTAGCCTCTCTTTTTAGTTCTGGGTCTATCATTCATCAAAAATTAAGCAACACAATTTTTGATGAAAGTGTGTGATCGTTTCAGGAATGCAAACAATGATCTTTGAGTTACTCAGTAAACTTAATAGTTCGAATAACAAACAATAGTTTTTATAATAACAAATAGTACAATATTAAATAGCTTAACGTATAGCCAAAATATTTTACCATGAAGCCTACTGAATAAATCACAGGCCTGCATCATTTAACAGTGAGTGTGGGTAACGCCCAGGAAGGCATCGATTTTGTAACCAAAGTTTTTGGAATGAGAATGATCAAACAGACAGTGCTTTTTGATGGCGCGGCCAGTATATATACTTTATATAAGGACTCCGGGTGGGCAACTCATTGAATTTGCAACATCAGATATTGGTTTTGCCATTGATGAACCCGAACATGAGCTTGGCCATGAATTGTTGCTACCACCTTTTTTTTAAAACAGAAGAGAGGAAATAGTATCTCAGTTGGAGCCAATTCAGGTTCCTGATTATCTTCAGAGTTAACGATTACTGAGAGATCACAACATCTGTAGTGGCATGTTTTCCTATGAAAGCATGCCATTTTTTATAGTTTATTGTGAAATACTGCTCCTGTTTTAGCAGATATTTCATCGAGGGTAACCCCCTGCATTAACTCAATTAGTTCCAGACTCTTGTTGTTAATTTCAAAAACACCAAGATCAGTGATAATTATATCCACAACGTATTTTGCTGTGATTGGCAGTGTACAGCTCTTCACAATTTTTGGGCTGCCGTCTTTATTTGTGTGATTCATTGTAATAATTAGTTTTCTTGCCCCTGAAGCAAGATCCATAGCTCCGCCAACTCCCAGAAGAGGTTTGCCGGGAACTGCCCAATTTGCAAGTGTGCCTTCGCTATCAACCTCAAGCGCTCCCATTACCGCTACATCAATATGCCCTCCGCGTATCATTCCAAATGATGTGGCAGAATCAAAATAACTGGCACCCGGAATAGGGGTGACCGGTATTTTACCAGCGTTTACCGGATTAGTCATCGCACCACTGCCATCTGCGGGTTCGGGTCCAACGCCAAGCATCCCATTTTCTGTATGAAGGATAATACCATCATCAGGAGTGATCAGATCAGCTATGAGTGTTGGAATACCAATGCCAAGATTTACAATATCTCCTTTTTTCAGTTCTTTAAGTGCTCGTTTTGCAATTCGTATCCGATTTTCACCAGCTCGTTTACTGCCAACAGAAGCAGATGAGCCAAGGAACTGTTCATTAAGCCGGGCTTCTACCAGGAAATCAACAAAGTTTGCCTGTGTATGTATGATGTTTGGGTCGAGTTCACCAACAGGTAAAACCTCTTCTACCTCGGCAATTACAATATCTGCAGCTGTGGCCATGGCAGTATTGAAATTTTGTTCGGTCATTCTGTATGTGAGATTACCTGCTGTATCCGCTTTCCACGCTCGTATAAATGCAACATTTCCGCGAATAGAAGGAACAAAAACATGATCAACACCATGTAAATTTTTTGTTTCATACCCCTGTGCAATCAGTGTGCCTGCTGCAGCTGGGGTATAAAATCCACCAATTCCCATTCCACCAGCCCGTATGGCTTCACTCAATGATCCCTGCGGAAGCAGCTGATATTCAACTTTGCCCTCCTGCGCATACTTCACTGCATTTGGATTGCTCGTGAAATAGGAGCCGATCATTTTTTTTAACTGTCCATTCTGCAGAAGTCTGTCTCCACCAAGATCTGGTTCACCTACATTATTGCCAACGTAGGTCAGGCTGTTTGTTTTGGTTTCCGCAAGAGCATGAAGCAGAGAAACGGGGGTGCCTGTCATTCCAAATCCACCACACAGTATTGTATCGCCTGTATTTACTTTTGATGCCGCTTCTTGAGCTGATAGTACAGGTACTGTTTTCATGGATAACGATCTTAGATGGAAAGTAATGTTTATATAACGTACATTTGTTTTAATATAAAACATTTTACGAACACATATCGGTTAGCTATCTAACAGAAATTTAATGCACTTTGATGCCGCAAAGAGAAACAACCATTAAAAAGTCAGACTTTGTTCAATCTCTTGAAAAAGGATTGAGGGTAATTTCTGCGTTTGACAATGAAAACAGTGAAATGACACTGACGAATGTTGCTAAAATCACCAATTTAACCCGTGCAAATGCGCGAAGAATTTTACTCACTCTGGAGTATCTGGGATATGTTCATTGTGAAGATGGCAAACTCTTCAGTCTGTCGCCAAGAATATTATCACTTGGTTATTCGTATCTCAGCTCACAGTCAATTCAGGAGATTGCACTTCCGTACATGAAAGAGTTAACATCTCAGATTGAAGAGTCCTGCTCCATGTCGGTGCTGGATGGAAAC
>SLGA01000318.1 GCA_007123985.1 Balneolaceae bacterium
AATCGTGTTAGGTGCATTTTGGCCGACTACGTCCGTGTCACTCAAGGTAACAAGGCGAGGATTGTCCGTATCGGGTTGCTCTTGCGGCCGAATAATAGCTCCGTAATAGCCGACTGAATCGGTTGGATCCGCATCATTGGTTCATGCCCCAACACCTCCTCGAAAACCCTGACCTTGGCCAATGGTTTCGTAGGATCCTGTAAGAGTGACGGAAAAATCCGTTCCTGCGGTTCGGCCCAAGTCACTCAAATCGAGTAAGCCCCATGCGCTCACGTTGCCGGACGCCACAAACTCCGCGTAATTTGCTTCCAGCGACCAATCTCCATTATTTACATTATCGGTGTGCATGGACATAGCGCCATACGAGTCGCGGCCTTCACCGTCGCCGAATAGATATTCGACCGTTATCATGCTCGCCACCGCAGTTGACGACAGAGCCATCAACGCCACCAAACTCAAACACGCCGACATACGCTGCAATAATCTATTTTTCATGATCTGTCTCCTTACCTTTTTTTGTTGAGACTCGCGCCAAACCCTATCGCCACACACACAAGTCGACCCAATCCATGGTGCGAATATTACATACCGGAATGACCTTGTCAAACCCTTTTTTTGCCCCCCCGCGCTACGGGTGTGCGGTTCTCGGTTGGGATTAATTTTTATTGCAGGCCTTTTCGCCACCGACGACCGGTACGGTTTCAGGACAGCGGTCATGCTGGCGTTCGGGTCCGGGCGGGCCGATGCCGTGGCTGCGTCCGTCGAAGGTCCGGTGGCGGCGATGATGCCCGTGTCCGTCCTGCAACATCATCCCGTAGCCAAATTCTTTCTCGACGAAGCCGCCTCTAGGCTCACGCACGCGCCCTATTACCGCTGGGTCTATGACCATAAACCCGGTTGGCGACACCATCAACCCATGTTACGCTGAATCAATAGTTGTAAGCAGAGTTTCGCAAGAGCTCCACGATGTATTTATCCGGAGGGCGATCTTGGCGGCATGGCGTGAGCAAAAACAGCTTGTTTAAGAAGAGGATAGCGACGCCGGGATTACGGGTAGGACTGCGTTCTGTGCGTGCGCGGATCATAGACCGATCACGCTCAGCGGCTCACCGTCTCCTGTCGCCTCCGCGCCACCCCTTAACTCTACTGGCTACCCTTACCCGACCTGCTTCCATCGATCCTAGGGGTAGGGTCGGTTCGATCTATCATAGAGGTCAAATCCGCCCACCGATTCGCCGGAAGACCTTTTTTTACTGACGATCTTTTTGTGTTCGCCTGGTCCAATATCGCAGGTAATCATTGTATTGAGGGCCCCGATCGGTATAGGCATCCTTTTCCGGTAAATGGGTTCGAAGTTTTTCAAGCACTTCAGCATAATTTGGCAAAGGGGCTAGATTTTTCCACTCATTAGGATCCGTCCAGTGATCGTAAAGCTCTTCGGCTCCGTCCGCATAGCGAATGTAGCGCCACCGCTTGGTTCGGACACCATGATTGCCGAATCCATGGGTGGTGAGGCTGGCTTTGTTTTCAAATCCTGCCGCCTCAGGGTCGTCCAGTAGTGGCACCAGACTGGTCCCCTCGTTGGCCGGATTCGCCGGCAAATTCGCCAATTCCAGCAAGGTGGGATACATATCCAGATGGTTGGCTGGAACATGCGTGCGGTTCGTCTTTTGGTCTCCCGGGCGGGAAATGATGAAGGGAATGCGTGTTGATTCTTCCCACACCGTATGCTTGGACCATAACCCTTTTTGGCCCAAATGATAACCGTGATCACTTACTAACATAATTATGGTATTATCGGCATGAGGGCTTTTCTCCAAAGCATCCAGCACGATTCCCACACAGTGGTCGACAAACGTAACACAAGCCAGATAGGCCTGAACGCTTTCCCGCCAGCGATTCTCTTCACGCATCCACTCCATTTGGGGCATCTGCGGCAATTCTTTAAACCGCAATGCGGTTTCCGGCCAATCATCAAATTGAGATTCACAGTGCAGCGGCAGCATGACCTCTTCCAATGGATGCATATCAAACCATTTTTGAGGGACAAACCACGGCACATGAGGCCGCACAAAGCCAACACTCATGAAAAAGGGTTGTGCATGCTCTTTCTGCAACTGTTCTTCTGCCCATCGGGCATATTGATAGTCCGGCATTTGTTCATCACGCTCGGGAAACGCGCCCCAATCCGTACTGGTGCTGTATCCCTCGGGCGGGGTGTAAGATATCCGCTCAGCCGGTCGCGGGCCGAAGGTATGACGCTCCACGCCCACGACATCAAAGGCTTCTTTGGGTGATCCTTCATGAAAAATTTTGCCTGTGGAAAGGGTTTTGTATCCGTGTTTTGAAAAATAGGCCGGTAATAAGTCAACCTGGCTCACATGTGGATTGCCCGTCAGGGTGTCATACCGGGTGGATCCGTAAATACCGGTGGTGGATGGCAGCAGCCCACTTAAAATAGTGACACGCGTTGGCGAGCAGACCGGAGCGGCTGCGTGGGCATTGGTAAAAAGCGTACCTCTGTTGGCCAGCCGGTCCATGTTTGGCGTCTTTGTATTGGGGTGCGCATTCATCACCCCAATCCAGTCATTCAGATCATCAATAATGATCAAGAGAATGTTCGGGTTCTTTTGCTCTTTGGCTACAGCTTCCAAACCCATGAGCACGAAAGCCATCATCAATACCAGCAATTTCTTCATTTTCCTGTCTCCTATGTTTTGTTTATCTCCGATGTGGGGGCGCACGCTTCAATCACTAGCCGATTCCATGAGCTGCATTGAGACAATCGTGAGCCTGCCGGAATTCCACAGATCAAAGGACACCGTCACGGCATCGCCCTCCTGGGCCCGCTTCCCGAGCGGCAAATGCAGTTCCTGTATTCGTCGCTGTTCGTGATTCGGGTTAATAGATTGCGCTTTACCGTAAAGCGGAGGCTGGCCGATCCCTGCCATCGCATGGGTGGCGGCATTGGTGATCACTTCCACCCGCAAGGTGTTACCGGACTCCGTTCCTTCGGGGAAATAACGCAATACCACTCGCTCATCCTTGCAAAGGATGATCGACTCTTCCGCCGAAGGACGACTCAGCATCAAACCGCCTTGCAACAACTCAAAACCAAGATGGCGGAAGTTCGGGTCATAGTCCGGGTTCGCGAGCGGCACCAACGCGGCGGACGATTCCAGATGTTCGCCCAAGACCGTGTTCAAGCGTTCAGCCAACTCGGGGTAACGCGCACTCAGGTTACGCTGTTCACCGCTGTCCACGGACAGGTCATAAAGCTCCAATTCATCGGCGAAATCCGGTCCCATATGGAAAAACCGCAGCAACTTCCAATTACCCTCGCGCACCCAGGCATTGGCGATATTGCCGATGCTTTGCGTGTTATGCGCAAAGATCGAGAAAATAGGTCCACGCTCCAACGGCTCGCCGCGCAATGCAGGCAACAGGCTCTCCCCATCCACCGGGTGATCCGACGGCACATCGCCGCCGATGATTTCCGCAAAGGTCGGGAGCCAATCATAACTGATATTGACCACATTCGACACCTCGTTGGTGGGCACCACCCCCGGCCAAGAGACAATCATGGGCACTCGCACGCCACCTTCATAGGAGCTGGACTTGCCACCGCGCAGGGGATGATTATCGGTTGGCGGAACCCCCCCGTCCAGACGGCGATGCATATTGCCGCCGTTATCGGAGGTAAAGATCACCATGGTGTTGTCGATCAACCCCAGCTCATCCAGTGCGGCCATCAGCTTGCCGACGTTGTCATCAAGAGTTTTTACCATCGCCCCCATAATCGCCGATTTCTGAAAATCCGCGCTATCAGCCCTCTCCCGAAATTGCTCGATCGCCACAGGATCGGCTTCGAATGGGGCGTGCACGTTGTAAAACCACAAGGCGATGAAAAACGGATCGTTTTGATGCCGGGTAATGAATTTAATGGCCTGATCGCCCAGCACATCATCCACATTGGGGCTACCCTCAACGGGTGGCATGTTGCTGGTTTCCGGATCCCAAGGGCCGAAAAAACGCCTCTCTGGCGGCCCGGGTGTGCCGCGTCCCCCCACGACGAAATCAAAGCCAAAGCTCTCCGGCAGATAAGGGTCATGCCCCAGATGCCATTTGCCCAGGAATGCGGTTTTATAGCCGGCATTCTGAAATAAATGGCCCAGCGTGAAGGTTTCCAGTGGTAGTCGGTTGCGACTACCAGGCGTAGTCATGGGCCTGCCGGGAGCGGCACGGGTATCCACTTCCGGGTCGAGCACCACTCCCCTTTGATGTGCCCCCGGCGTCGTAAGACGCAAACGCGGCACCGACTGGCCCGTTAATGTGGCGGCACGGGTAGGCGAACACAGCGGACTGGCAGAATAGGACTCCGTAAAGAGCATCCCGCGCTCAGCCAAACGATCAATATGCGGCGTCTTAAACGTTTCACTGCCATAGGACGACAAATCACGCCAGCCCAAATCGTCCACCATAATATGGATGATGTTGGGGCGGTCGGAAGCAGCCGTTACGGCGGATGCGGTACAAAAAGCAAGCAGCATGGAGGGGTATTTATTCATAGCATGAGACTGACTGGATACGCCCTGGCGGTCAAGGGTAAAAGGCAGGGCAAGGGCCGAATGACAAAACACCCAAACACCTAACGCAGGCGATTGCCCGCAGCCCGAACATTGTCGCAAACTTCGTCGCGAGCTTTGTCGACAAAGTTTCCGACAAAGACCCGCGCTCGTACACGCATATCGACATACTCGTCCACCGTAGTCGTCGCCGTAGTCGTAAACCGAAATGGTCGTTAGAGGTGTGGGGGATCGAAATTCACCACCCTCCTTTCAGTCTCTATTTACGCGCCATCTCCTCCACAACTCAAAAAATGGTGTTTGATTTCTATGAATGGTGCCCTACTATAGGTTGGGCGCGAGGCGCAGGGCGGGAGCAGGTGAAATTTCATTTACATTCCAAATTGGACGGCGGCAAGACGGGGAACCGGCAGCGATCAGGTTTCACCCTGATTGAGCTAATGGTGGTGTTGGGCATCATTGGCCTGATCACCCTCTTCGCGCTCCCGGCTTTCCAAGGGGCGGGGCGAATGCCCGCCATGAGATCCTCTGTTAACACGTTGCGATCAACAATTTCGCTTGCAAGGCAGCATGCCATTACGCAACGGACAGTTACCCACGTCGTTTTTCCCGTGAACAACGCCATCGTGTCCGATGGCGCTTTTCGCTCGTATAATGTTTATGACACCGTGGCCGAGGAATTCTTATTTGAGTGGAGGCATCTGCCGCAGGGTATCGTGTTTGATGACGTACATTTGCCCACGAAAAATGTGTTTGAAATCGGGCAGGTTGTAGATGGAATGCGCGCAATATCTTTCAAGCCCACAGGCGTGATGGATAATGTACAGACCGAGATTATTTTTACCGAAGGCTACGTGGAGGGAACCACTCCTCAACGAGCGCCGGCAACTGTAAACCAGCCTCGTTTGACGCTTGCGCTGGACATTTACCCCTTTACTGGACACGCACGCGTACGCGAGCACCAATTTACGGATTAGCGAACAGGTTTGACAACAGCCACATGAAAAAGTTGATTTCACGTCAAGCATCAAGGCCTGCTGGCTTTACATTGGTCGAAATCGCTTTGGCGATGTTGGTCATTTCTGTGGGAATTGTCGCGATCCTGGGATTGTTCCCCTCCGGGCTGGAGGCGGGGCGGCGTGCTGAGAACGAGACGCGGATCGCCTTATTTGCGGAAGATGTGCTGCAGGGATATAAAGCTTTAAGCACGGTAAGACCTTGGGCGGGGCTTGCGAGTGACGACCTCCTCCTTCCAGGGCAAGATTTGTGGGATGGTAATTTAGAAGTGGGCGACACTGGCGGGCAGTGGGAAATAATCGAATTCTATCCTTGGGATGGGGAAATACCTGACTACGAATTGCGATACCGACTTGAGATCGAGCCAGTAGGCAATACGCTGTATCAAGTGCGTTTGTCTGTGCTGCCGGGTCGCTACCCCGAACCGGATAGCGCGGCATTCAATATAGACGATCCAGATGGGCCGGGTTATGAAAAGCCTTATGATTTTATAACGGAATTTTTTTATACGGGTATCCAGTGATGTGTTCCAATCCAATAGCCATACGCAACAGAGGCGCATTCACATTGATTGAAGTGCTCGTTTCCATGGGCATCCTGGTCCTGATCATGGCCCTCATGGCCCAAGTATTTACTGAGAGCAGCGCTGTGTGGAGCCGAGGGCTGAAAGATAGTGAGACCGGCAACGTGGGTCGCGCCATGATGGATTTTATGAGGCAGGACATATCCGCCACGGTCGCTGATCATATGCTGCGCTTTCAGGTCAATACGGAACATCGAAACATTTATGGCTTGCCCGCAGATGAAATTAGATTTGTTCCGCTTTCCCAGATGCCGCGTATTGGAGATCACTATGCGCGCGAAGCAAAGCAGTTGATTTATTATGTGTCGACCGTTGGTGGTGGAGAACAGCGTTTTCGTATTATGCGAAGTCGACGGATTTACGTTAGGGATTCGTCTGGTCCCATAATAGCATATTTCCCTGTAGTCGGCCGAGACTGGACGTCGCAATCACGAGCGGGCGCGAGCGAGGTAGCGGAAAATATCGCGGCCCTGAATTTCCGTGTATTTTACCGTGAGTCTGATGGGACCCTTCGCTATCAAGGCACAGCACCATACGACAACATGCCTGGGGAAACTTGGAACGGTACATACCCGCTATGGGTGGATATCTATTTTGAGTTGTTGGGTGAGGCGGACGCCAACATGGCCCAGAACCTGAG
>SLGA01000310.1 GCA_007123985.1 Balneolaceae bacterium
AGAGAAGAGTGTCATTCAGTTCGTAATCAGGCGAGATGTATCTTCCGCCAAGTCGAATCGGTGCATTCGGAATCCATGTTGCCCCACCAATTGGTATGGTTGCATTTTCATCATCGGTAATATCATCGATCAGCTGCTGAACGGCGGGAGGTTCTGCGGGAAACTCCTCAAACCACATGTTCGATTCAAGTTCGATGGTGCCGTCGTTGCCGAGTACCTGCACCTGCATACCGTTGTGCTTATTACTGGTGATGCAATCGTACGTGAAATGAATACCGTTGGGATATTTAAAAATCAGGCCAAAATTATCGTACACTTCACGGCCATCATCAAAATGATTGATGCTTCCTGCTCCCATCACCGAAACGGGAACTTCACCCAGTACCCAGTTGGCCACCTGAAAATGGTGTGAACCAAGCTCTGTGAGCATCCCGGCCGAAAATTCATCATAAAACCGCCAGTTTCGCTGCCTGTCGAGAGCCGTCCCACGGCCACCTGTGTCATCATAAAAAACCCATGGAGTGTTCCGGTGCCACCAACCTCGGAGCATTGTAATAGGACCGATATCCCCTCGTTCAATTTTTTCCATCGCCTGCAGGTAAACAGGATTGAACAAGCGCTGATGTCCTATCAACATCACCTTTTCGGTTTCAAGGTGGGCGTCGTACATCGCTTTCACATCATCGATGGTACGTGCCATTGCCTTTTCACAGAATACGTGTATACCGGCCCTCATACACTCAATGGTCTGGTGGGCATGTTCATGCAAAGGCGTGGCAATTACAACCGCATCAAGTTCTGTTTTTTCAATCATTTCCCGAAAATCGTGGTATGCAGCAGCTTCACCGTTTGTTACCTCTATAGCACGCTCATAATGTGGTTCATAATTATCGCACACTGCGGCTATTTCAAGATTCATTCTGTTTTTTAACTCCTGCAAATTGTAGAGTAGTGTGAGCCCGCGGGAGCCGACCCCAATCACCCCTACACGTACCCTGTCGGATGCCCCCCGGCCATACGGAGCGGGATTATTAAATACAGAAAACCACGGCATGGCGGAGGCCATTACGGTTGAGCCGGCCATGGCAGCTGTCATTTCAAGGAATTTTTTTCGATTGAGAAACATATATTTATGGATTGTTATACATAGGTTAAACTGAAATTTCTTCGGTAATTTCGCTCTTTTCGTACCGGCAGATTACAGGACGACCACTGCTGTAATCTGCTTTAATTGCCGTAACGTCTTCATATAAATTAATTACTCCTGTTATCTCATCGTCATCCATCGATAGAAAAGCGGTTGAGAGCATTTCGGCAAGCACCGGTGATTTTGCCGATACAGATACCACCATCTGATTTGAATCGATTTCACCTGTTTTAGGATTGATGATGTGTGAGTGATTTTTGAGGGATCCGTTGTCATCCAGGTAAAAATTACTGCTTGTAGATACCGATCCTCCCGAAACCAGAAATTCTCCGGCAGCTTTTCCCGGATCTGAATAGTTATTCATGCCAATTTTCCAGGGTCCGCCGGCAGGATGATCTCCATAGGCTAACACTGAGCTCTCACCAAAACTTGCGAATGCACTTTGAACAGAACTTTTATCAAGAATGCCGTTCACTTTTTCAAGTGCATACCCTTTACCAAAACCACCAAGATCAATTTCGAGCATATGGCTGGAAAATCGAACTACCGATTTCTCCTCATCCAGATGAACCTTATCGAATCCCAGCAGATCTTTCAAATCGTAGAAAAGCCGGTCGGGCACGAAAGCTCCGGTCATTTTTTGCTGATATTCGTAAAGCTGCCGAAGTGTAGGGTCGAATGCACCACCGGTTATTTCGTGGCAAAATTTGCACGCTTTCAGGATGTCAAAGAGTTCATCATCTACTACTGCACTATGGCGTTTCGCCGCGATGTTTAATCTGTAAATATCACTTTGAGGTAAAAAGCGGCTTAGTTTTTTTTCAACACGATTCACCTGATTTTTCATTTTTTGAAAAATCCTGAACCCATATTCTTCATCAACGCCCGGCAACATTATATGAAACCGGGTTCCCATGGAATAAAAACTATGATGTAGTGTCTTGCTCATTCTCCAATCTATAATTTTCAGAGCATTTTATCATGGTTAACCGTTAACTTTTCACTTTAGCAGGTACTACCACTCGTTTTTCCCGGGCTGCCAAGTAGATTGCTTCCACAATAGCCAGTGATTTCAGGCTTTCATACCCGTTTACTGAAGGTTCGCTGTTCGTCAAAATTGCGTCCGCAATCTGCTTATACTGTCGTCGGTGGTTTTCGTAACCAAGCCCGGCAAGCGGACTTTGTGCACCGGCTGATTCCGCTTTTTGATCGAGGTTGTCACTACTTCCATCACATATTAAAAAATGATTTCCTTTAAGTATAGCAGTACCTTTTTCTCCGTTCACTTCGATGATACGTGGCTGTGCCGGGGTGATGGATGTGGATGCTTCAAAAACTCCGAGTGCACCGTTTTTAAACTTTAAAACGGCCGCAGCGTTATCTTCCGCTTCCATACCGGTGTGCGTGAGAGTAGCTGTAGCGGCAAAAACTTCTACCACATCACCAAAGAGCCATTGAATAAGATCTATGGTGTGGATTGACTGATTGATTACCGCCCCACCGCCATCCAGTGCAAATGTACCGCGCCATGACGACTCCGAATAATACTTCTGGTCACGATACCATTTCACAGCTCCCCGGATGAATAAAGGAGTGCCGATTTTATCTGAATCAAGCGCGGTTTTTAATTTTTGAACCTCATCTGAAAAACGGTTCTGATAAATTACGGCAAGCTTAACGTTATGCTCTTCACAAATTTGAATGAGCTCCTTCCCTTTTTCAACTGTTATTTCAATTGGTTTTTCAATAATCAAATGTTTTCCGGCCCCGGCGGCTTTGCGTCCAAGATCGAGGTGTGTACCCGTTGGTGTACAAATTGCTACGGCATCAAGGTCAGGTTGCGCAAGAAATTGGTTTATTTGTGAAAATGCCGGCACGTCAAACAATTTCCTGAAATTTGAAAGGTTTTGCTCACTACGGCTGAATACAGAGTGGAGTTCTGCATTTGGCAAAGACTTTATAGCACGCGCGTGGGTTGCAGCGATATTTCCAAGTCCTGCTATGCCAATTTTAAGTCTCTTTTCCATAAGGCTATTCACTTTTCTGTTTTTTTTACCCTCAGCAACTTAGCGAATTTCATTCTATAAATGCGTTTACATTCATTTTTTTGATACTTTAGTGGCTCAGAAAATTAATAAATCATCACAGTTCTCATGCCCTGGTCATTACGGATGGTAACGTACGCTGCCATCATTCTCCTTGTAATTTTTATCTACTTCAGTGTTCGATATTTTAAAAGTATTCAGTTGGGGGGCTATAAAAACAAATGGTTGTTCAAAATTCTCTATGCAGCTGCAGGTGTAGTCTTTTTTGCCTATCCGGTTCTTGGGCAACTACAATTTCGAATAACCGGATCTTTTGACAGAACAGGTTGGCCTGATTCCTTAATTTATCTCTTTTGGTACGGTCTTATTTTTATGGGGGTGATGCTTAACTGGCTGATTCTACATGATATTCTGGCTCCGCTTGCAAAACGTTTATCATCTGTTTCTGCAAAAAAAATTAACAAAATATTTGCCAGGGGGTTTCTCATCATCACGCTGTGCACCTGTTTCTACACAGCCGCTAAACTGGTTTGGGACACCAACCGAATCACTACAGAAATAATTAGCTATACGATTCCCGATGCAGATTTCTCTTTTGACCCGATGACGATTGTTCACATTTCTGATCTCCATGCTGACCGATTTACAGGTGAAAAAAAAATGAGGCGCTACATCAACAAAATAAACAGTTTCAATCCCGATCTTGTGCTCTTTGGGGGAGATTTAATTACGTCAGGCACTGAATATATAACAGCTGGAGCTGATGCTCTTGCTGAAATTGACGCAACATACGGTACATGGTTTGTTATCGGCGATCACGATTACTGGACAGATACAGAGAGAATTATACGTGAGCTAAAAGAACGGGATATTTACACACTCGATAATCAAAACAGCTGGATGAACCATGGAGAATTGTCAATCAAACTCACGGGCATTACCGAACTGTACAGTGCACAAATTGACCCTGATTCTCTAACAGCTCTTCTTCAGGATACCAAAAATGAAGATTTGCACATTATCTTTAGTCACCAGGCGTCAGACAGGCTCATAGAACAATCACTTAAACATAACGTGCACCAGCTGTACGGAGCCCATACCCATGGCGGGCAACTTCGAATCCCCATATTCTTCTATCCGGTAACTGCTGCACGTGCAGAAAGCCGATATGTGAACGGCCACTGGATGCTTGGTAACATGCTCTTAAATGTAAACAACGGACTTGGGTTTACTCTCACCCCCATTCGTTACAATGCGCCGGCGCAGGTGTCCGTAATCACTGTAAAGCCGTACAATTAAAAGATCCATTACACATGAACCACAGCCAACCAACCGGCCAGGAAATGAATGAGCTTCTTGAAAAAATCCAGGTGTTTATTAAGCCCCATCTCCATCATTTTGGCTCTGAAAGAAATACCTTCGCACAAATAGATAAACGCGAGAAGATGTATGGCGGAGAAGGTGTAGTCTATCTGCTTCAGATGTTCGAAAAAGATGAACTTGTAAACAACCGGATTGGTGCATACATGATTTTGCCCGAGAAAGGCAACAGTGCCGGGTTTCATACTCATGGAACACGTAATGAGCAGGAACTCTATGTTGTGGTTCACGGAGAAGGCATCTATTTTGAAAAAGAGACTTGGGAAGCACCACAAAAATCTATCGTTATTCAAAAGGGTTCTGTCACATCTATTCGGGGTGAAGGGTACCATTCAGTGAAAAACAGAGGAGAAGATCCGTTGATTATTTTCGTAATTACCACCAACGAAACTGAATAGATTAACTATTAAAATGTACTAGCATTTACTAAATCGTAATGGCACAAAATCAATCCAAAGTAAAGGCTTATAAAAACAATCAACAGCAAAAAAATGCTAATCCTGAAACCTCTTCTGAAAAACAACTAAAAGGCATTGAAAAAAAAGCCGACAGCTTGATTACAATCGCAATGAAGATTGGTTTGGCAGTAGTTATGGCATCCTTCTTGGCGGGCATCATTTCAGGCATTCTGGAAGCTTCCTTAGAAATTGAAATTGAGTATTTATCACTTGAGTTCATTCTGATTACCCTGCCCCAGGTTGCCCTATTTACATACATTCTATTAAAGTTATTCTCATATTTCGGCCTGTTCGAGCACCCCGGAAACAGCAGTTCAGGCAGAGCAAAAAAAGGGTAAAACTCTTCACATTAGAGACTCACTTTTATTACTTTAATAAGTGCAGAACCACAGCTTTGAAATTTGTTTTGGTTCAGCATAAATTCAATTTTTTCAAGGTTAATCACGATTTTGCATGCCCAATACTAACGGCTCCGGCTCTCAAATTAATGCTCAACCAAACCGTCAGGATGGCGGCCGTGTGCCCCCGCAGGCTGTTGAGGTTGAAGAAGCCGTTCTTGGCGCAATGCTTATTGAACGTGAAGCAGCAACTATTGCTCTTCAGCTGCTGAAGCAGGATGATTTTTACAAGCCTGCTAACCGGCACATTTTCGAAACCCTGTTTGATCTTTACGAACGCGGGAACCCGCTCGATCTGCTTACCATCGAGAATGAACTTCGCGACAAAAACCTGCTCGATACCGTAGGAGGTACCGGCTACCTTGCCGATTTAACCCGTTCTGTTAGCTCAGCAGCTAACATCGATTATCATGCTCAGATCATTTCAGAAAAAGCGATCAAGCGAAACCTGATACTGAACTGTAATGAAATCATCAAAGCCGCATACGATACTACAACCGATGCGAACGACGTGCTTGATGGTGCTGAACAGCGAATTTTTGAAATTGCCAACACAAAATCACGTGCACAGGCCACCGCTATTGGTGACATATTGAAAGACACTCTCGGCTACCTTGAAGAGCTGCGTGGCAAACCGGAAGGCGTTACAGGGGTTCCAAGTAACCTCGATGTAGACAGATATACCTCCGGCTGGCAAAGAGGCGATTTGATTATCATTGCGGCACGTCCGTCGATGGGAAAAACGGCATTCACCCTTACAGCGGCCCGTAATGCAGCGCTCCATCCAAATGAAAATCTGCAGACCAACGTAGCTATTTTTAGCCTTGAGATGTCGGCCCAGCAGCTGGTTCAGCGTTTCCTCACCATGGAAGCTCGAGTAGATGCTCAGGCTGCCCGTACAGGAAAAGTAAAGGACGAAGATTTTAAGCGACTGATCGATGCGGCAAGCCGCCTGTTTACCGCAAAAATTTTCATTGATGATACACCCAGTCTTAGTTTAATGGAACTTCGAACTAAATGCCGCCGGCTCAAAAGTGAGCACGACATCGGCCTGGTTGTAGTGGATTATCTTCAGCTGATGACAGCCAGTTCCCGCGATATCGGCAACCGGGAACAGGAAATTGCTACCATTTCTCGGGGACTCAAATCGCTCGCTAAAGAACTCGATGTGCCGGTGATTGCATTGTCGCAGCTTAGCCGTCAGGTAGAGCAGCGTGGCGGTGATAAACGTCCGCAGCTTAGTGATTTACGAGAATCAGGTTCGATTGAACAGGATGCCGATGTGGTATGCTTTCTCTACCGGCCGGAATATTACGGCATTACAACCACGCCCGAGGGTGAATCAACCAACGGACTTGCTGAGCTTATTATCGGCAAACAGCGTAACGG
>SLGA01000053.1 GCA_007123985.1 Balneolaceae bacterium
AAGAAAGCAAGAACTGCAAAAGAACTCTATCAAAAAAAAATCCGAACGGGTAAAGGTTATTTTTTTAGCTGGAAAGAAGAGGAAGATCGTTCTCTTTGGTTTTTTAATTTTTTCAGATCCTTGAAACCACCTGCATACTCCCAGATCGAAAAAATCAATGAAGAGCGTTTCCGGGATTACTTTAAAAGGAAAAAGATGGGAATCTGGTTTCATTTATATGCAACCGGAATTATTGAACAGGCTGCGTTTATTTGGCAGTACCTATCTTATGTGCTTGGTAGCCAGAGGGATATCGACAGAAGAGAGAAGATGAGAAAAAATACTGAAAGCACGACTACTGAATAAGCGTCATTTTTCTACTAAGAATGGTTCCGTTATTTTTCAGCTTGTAAATATAAACCCCTGAAGATAAACCTGACGCATCAAAAGCAATGTTAAAGCTGCCTGCGGGCATAAGGCCATGTACAAGTGTACGTACGCGTCGGCCGTTAAGGTCAAATACGGATAGTTCAGTTTCACCGGATTCTTCCAGTGAATAATAAATAACAGTTCGGTTATTAAACGGGTTCGGGTAATTTTGATCGAGGAATAACGAACTTTCCACCTGCAGCACAGGGAATTCCTCATCCATTAACTCTTTAAATCGGGTGATTGCTTCCAGATAGTAATAATCAGCATAAGATGTGCCAACTCTTCCGAATCCTCTGTGTAATGTTGATTCTTTTAAAATCGAACTGATGTGTGAGTTGTGGGTAGAAAAGGTGGATGAGCTCAGAGAGTTAAGTATCTCTACCGCACTGTTAAAGTAAAGAGAGTTATTTGTAAACTGATAGAGTTCAAGAAATCCTGAAGCTGCCACAGCGGCCGCAGATGCATCTTTTGAACGAACTGAACTGTACGGTTCAAAAAAATCGTAATAGGGGATGAAATCTTCCGGAAGATGGTCGATAAAGTATTGTGAAGCAGCCTCAGCAGCATCGAGAAATTTCTGCTCTCCTGTAAAACGGTAAGTCATTGTAAATCCATAGATTGCCCACGCCTGACCTCTGGCCCAAACTGAATTAGGCCCGGCTCCCTGGGTAGTAAACTTCCGGTAAACATTACCGCTATTATCAAAATCTACTATGTGATATGAACTGCCGTCATCACGCATGTGATGTTTTAGGGATGTCTCAGCATGAGATTTCGCAATGGAATAGAGCCTGCTGTTACCACTGTTTTCTGCAACCCAAAAAAGTAATTCCAGGTTCATTAAGTTGTCGATAATCACAGGAAAGTTTCCTGTCCAATCCCACGATTTAATGGCGCCAATGTTGGGATCAAAACGTTGGGAGAGTGTGTTTGCTGCTCCCAAAAGTGTTCGGTAGTATGAGCGGTTGTTCAAAATTTTGTATCCGTTACCGTAGCTGCTGAATATTCTGAAACCCGTATCATGGTCGTGCCTGGCCGATATCATCGGCTCGAGATCTTCTGTCCAGTTTTGTGCAAGCTCTTTCCATTTTTCTTCTCCCGTTAACCGGTACATATACTAAAGAGAGCCGGAAAAAAAACCGCTTGTCCACTGATCGCGTCCCATATAATCGGTATCCCAGTTACCTGTTACCGGATTTGTATGGCCAGGATGCCTGGTTGAGTTGTAGTCAATTTCATCCAGAGTTTGTAAGAGCTTGTCCTCTGCATGTAAAAGCGCAGACTGTATGCTTTGCGACTGGAAAATCTGTGCTGCCTGTTGTTGAGAGTAAGCAAATTCAGAAGCAGCCGTCAGCAAACAAACCGCTAAAAAGAAGAATTTAGCGCATAAATAGTATATAATACTTATATGTTTGTAACAGTTCATATAGTTTCAGAAAATCCAATCAGTTCAAGCGAAGGATAAACGAGAGTAATGGCTGAATTTCGGCACCCTGACCCTGCAAGTTCCATTGCTGCCTCTTCATAAAGCATTGAACTGAAAGCAACTGCTGCGGGTTTAAGTATCTCGTAATATCTACAGTCATCAAATCCCGGTTCAGATACAAAGGTACCCGGTTCAGATCTGTTCAAAACGTAGTTAGCGATCATATCAAGTGCGGGTTTAAGGCCTCCTTTTGATGGGGTGTTTAGTATTTGCCAGTCTCTGTCAGTTGCTGTTCGGTTTTTTCGCAGGTGAATGATGTTCATATATCCCCGTAGATTGAAATAGACATAATGCTGCGGTCTTCCGCGGGTAACTTCAAAGGGCTGCACTCCATCCGTATTGAATTGTGCACTGATTCGTTCACTAACCGGTGGGATGTAAAAATCAGAGTTCAGTTTATCATCTTGCTCAGAGAGCATAAAGTAGATGGCTCGTTGCGCATCAAGCCAGGTAGAAACGTTGGTAACATCATACGCATCAGCATTATAATTTCGAATAATCCAGCGCGAGAAATGGTAAAACCACTCTTTAAGTTTGATGTGACTATTGCCGGACCAGCTGTTGCTATCGTATAAAATAGATACGGCATCCACCACTTGAATAAAATCAATCGCATCGATTATACCGGGTGAGCCACCGCCACCTGTATCAGGAACTCCAAGACGAATCTGTGCAAAATCCATGTTGGGATTCATTTTTGAGTAGGGTTCGAAAAACCATTTTTTCAGAATTTCAGTTGCTTTCTCTGCATAGATTTCATCATCAGATAAATAGTAAGCGAGTGCAAGTGTATAAACCCCGGATGACATTTCTGCAAGTTTGGGGCGGTCAAACTGTTCAACAAGCGGATTGGTAATCCCATCTCTGTAAATGGTATGTGCACCTGTTGAGTCTGGGTGCCAGTACCTGGCAATACTTACATAATCGTTGATGGATCCACCTGAGGGAACCTGAGGTTTTTCGGTTATATAGCGGAAATTGTGCGACAAGAAACGGTTCGCCCCTTGGATCAGAAGGTCATACTCTTCGCTGAGAATCGGGTCTGAATCAAGATTGGCTTTGATAATCTCCAGATTATTGGTGTTGATAATATATGGCCCGGTGTTTGATATAGTAAAATCCGGCATACTATCAGAGCTTTTGCAACCAGCCAGAAGTAGCAAAGCTATCAGAATTAAAAGATGGTAAGTATGATATGTGATGTTAGTGCCCAGGTAGTTTTTTTAAGTAGATTTGTGATGACGCATCAAATGTTCGTTAACATTGAAATATATTAAGCAGTTTTAAAAAATCATATCTTAATGGCAATATATTCAATGTGTGGTTTTAAACAGTTGTTTGATTTTTTAGGTATCATCAAACAGATTGATTCCACTGAAAAATAGAACCCATTTTCAATAGATTTAATTTCTTGGAGAATTTTGTATCTGTTATTGTACCTGTTCTAAACGCATCAAAATTTGTTGATGAGTTTTTGGAAGCAATCCTGAAGCAAACCTGGAATGGTAAAAAAATGGAGATCATTATCATTGACAACGGGTCTGTTGATGATACGGTACAAAAAATAAAAAAATACCCGGTTACACTATTGGTTGAGGCGCACAAAAAAGGTCCTTATGCAGCGCGTAATCTTGGTCTTAAATATGCAAAAGGTACTGTGTTTGCTCTTACGGATGTGAATAAAATCCCTGACGAGAAATGGATACAACATGGTATGCATGCGTTAATGGGGGCGGGTGCTGATCTTGCGGGCGGACACATTGCATTCGAAACTAACAGAAAATCTAAACCGGCACATATAATTGACTCAATAACGTTCAATAATAACAAAAAGCTTGTTTTGCAGGAAGGTGCCGCAGTAACAGGGAACCTGTTCTTTTATAGAAATGTGCTGGATAAAATTGGCTACTTCCCTGAAAATGTGCGATCAGGTATGGATGTTTGGTGGACAAAAAAAGCCGTAAAGCAAGGCTTTAAGCTTATCTATGCGGAAAATGCAACTGTAGTTTGTAAGCCGCGAGAATTAGGGGAAGTTCTGAAAAAATCGTTTCGGGTTGGGCAGTCTCATCCACATAATTTAAAAGAAGACGGAAGAAACACAAGCTATATTCTGGCAACAATAATTCGTACTTTTGCACCTCCAAAAATCAACCAATTAAAAACCTCGGTAAGCAATAATGATTTCGAAAATTCTTTGCCGGTACTTTGGTTAGTTGCGTGGTTAAGCAAAATTTGGATGGCTTTTGGCAGATTAAACGGCCTCATCAAATGGAAGCAGATAAAAAAGCACACCAATACGTAATCGGTTGCTTCACGTACGGTTTCTACACTGAACTATGAAAATAGCTTACATCTATTACAACTTTTACCCTATAACCGGCGGGGCTTCGGTACATGGTTACTATCTTGCAAAAGAGCTGAGCAAACTTGGTTATGAATTATTTAAGTTAAATGGTGATGCAGATCCATATACCAAGAAATTGCCAGGCAAAATCTCAGGTCTGCTTTGGATGCTCAGGCATTGTGACCTGTTTTACATTAGAATGGACTATTTTCGGAATTTCCGAAATCTGATTACCTGGATTGCGTTTCTCTTCAACAAAAAGATTGTAGTTGAATTGAACTCTCCTTCGGATGAACTGCATCTATTCGGGAAAAGTAAGTCTCATATTATAAAAACCGATAAAAGAGTGGCTGCCATTCTGAAACGTGCAGATGCAGTGGTTGTAGTGAGTGATGCAGTTAAAAAGTACTGCAATGAAGCCCTTGGATTGCATAATGTGTTCAAAATAGAAAACGGAGGGGAGGTATTTGCTGTAACTGAAGATCAGGTATCAGGCAGTACAAAACGATTGCTTGGTGAAATAAGAGAGAACTCCGAAGTAATAGTGATGTGGTCAGGCTCTTTGAACCTGATGCAGCACATGAAAATGCTACAAGAGATATCAGAGAAGGTGAGTGATCGCATTGCAATTGTTATGATAACAAAAGGAACAATTGAAGAAACAGTGAACTTTACAGGCAAAAATGTCTATTTGCTCCAGGATCTGGGCAGGCAAGATGTGGAGTACGCAATTTCAAATTCAGATGTGGGCCTTGCTTTATATGGCGATTACAGCTGGTCGAGATGGGGTTTTTACAACAGTTCATTAAAAGTTTTTGAGTATTTGAATAACGGGCTGGAGACCATCTGTAATAAAGAGGGAACTGCAGTACAAAAAGCTTACCCAAACTTTCATTACATCAGAAATACGGAAGAAATTGTTACATTTCTTGAGGATTTCAAACCCAATCATAAGAAACCATCTGTGGCGAAAAGAACATGGAAAGATGCAGCAGCAAAAACGTCTCACATATTTAAAGGAGTAACCCGATAAGCGTTTGACAAACCAAACATTGCATAACATAAGAGCAGTACTTTTTCTGCTTCCGTTTTTCTTCTATGAAGAAGGAATGCTCGCTGCAATAATGTCTACTGCGGCTTTAGTCATCATATTTTCTGAGAAGATGGTTCGGTATTTCAAGCAGCTCGATTGGAAAGAGTACATGTTTTTTCTCTACATGTTTCATATGCTCTTTGGAGAGAGACAGTTTGCATATTTAGGTATTGAACCACTTTTTGTGACGGAACTTTTTTTGGGAGGTTTGATCTTTGCCTATGCCAGAGATCTGTTACAAGTAAGACGAATATTATTCATTTATTATCTCATCGTTTTAATCGGGGTTGGCTTTGCATTGGTTTATTTCTTTCAATTTAAGCTGGATGCCGTACGAGACTCGTTCATGCTTTTGTATGCACTTTGGGTGCCGGTTATTTATCATGTTTTTCGCGAGAAAAATCACTACGATCTATTTTTTGCATTTCTTAAGATTTTTATTGTATTAAAGGCAATTGCCTATTGCTACGAAGCTGTAATGATTTTGCAGGGAAACCGGGCAATCACTTTTGAGGGATTCCGCTTTGGGGTGGGGTATATCATGCCATCAATGATAGTTTTGTCGATCTTTTTACCGTTCAGGCATATAAACTGGAAATATAAACTGATTGCTCTGTTTATGGTGCCAGCTGTTTTTACCGTTTTTCATCGGTCTATTTTTCTGGGACTCATTTTAGGTGTTTTGGTGATTTTCATAATAGGAGGGGGAACCTCGCGGAAGAATATACTTCTTTACGGTACTACTAGTTTAAGTGTACTCATTGGTTTTTTAATTTACTACAACACAATTATTGAGGTTGATATTTTTCGAATTCTAGAGCTGAAATCGTCTCTGGATGAGGGGAATATCAACTACCGGGTATTGTCGTGGCAGCATGTTCTGGATAAATTTTACGAAAACTTTTTGATAGGGTATGGAGTGGGCAGGCCTGTGATGTTCGCCTACCAGAATGTATTTTATTCCACGGTTGAATTGACATATTTTGAAATCCGGGATCTTGCAGGAAATGCGCAACCGCACAATTCTTATCTCAATATTTTAACGCGTTTTGGTGTATTGGTATTTCCACTTTTTCTTTTTGCGATATTTCAGCCGTTGTTCAGAATTCGCCATTTTGCTCTTAAGAAAAAATCAACAAGCAGCCACGATTACTCAAAGTATTTACTTTTGCTAAGCTTTTTGATGTTAATGTATGTACTCGCATTTTTTAATGTTGTTCTTGAGGGGCCGCATCACTCATTTCCATTCTGGCTGGTAATTGGCATGTTGTTAAGTTTTGAAAGAGCAGGTAACTTGTCACCGAAAATTTTACAGATTAAAAAAACAGAGTTGATATATAAATGAACATCCTCCAGGTGCACAATAAGTATAAAATTTTGGGGGGTGAGTGGACGGTTTTACATCAGGAGTACGAACTTCTGAAAAAAAATCATTCAGTAGATCAGTTTATTGTTGATAATAATATAGAGCTCTCCTCGGTAATCGATAAACTAAAACTGGTTTATAAAACACATTACAATAAGCAGGCAAAAAGTAAGATTTCAGAAAAACTGAAACAGGGAAACTACGACGTGATGCATACTCACAATTTTTTCCCATTGCTTTCTCCATCTATTTTTGAAGCAGCCAGAGAAGCGGGAATTCCATCCATTCTAAGTCTTCATAATTTTAGGCTTATTCACCCTAATGGCCTGCTCTATCACAATGGTAAAATAGATCATCGAAGTATTAACGGCAGCGCTTATAATTGTGTATGGGATGGTGTGTACCGCAATTCGAAACTTCAAACGGCTGTAGCCGCACATATGATTGAGTATCACCGAAAGCAAAAAACCTGGCAAAATCTTCCGTCTGCTTTTATAGCTCTATCAGAATTTTCTAAGCAGATGTTTGTTGATGGTGGGCTACCCAAAGAACGAATTTTTATTAAACCCAATTTTATTGAAGATCCACTTAATAATGGGAGCGGCCTGAAAATTCAGGAGAAAAAAGAAAATATGTTTCTTTTCGTCGGAAGGATAAGTACAGAAAAAGGCATTCAGGATTTAATTGAATGTTGGATACAGAACAAAATAAAAGCAAAGCTTGTTATTGCAGGTGATGGTCCCTTAAGGTCAAAACTTGAAGATAAATCAAAAGCGAATCCGTCGGTCCAGTGGCTTGGCCAAATATCAAGGGAAGAGATTCTCCAGAAATTATCAGTGGCCAAAGCTATGCTTTTCCCCACCAAATGCTACGAAGGACAACCGTTAATTATTTTGGAAGCTTTGTCTGTAGGTTGCCCTGTTATTACCTCAAAAATAGGTAATCCACAAAATATGATTGATGATGGTGGGAGTGGTTTGCATTTTAAAACCGGTGACATTAAAGACATGTATCAAAAAATATCTCATATTTACTATAAAACAGAGAATCGAAAAGAGATGAGCAAAAAAGCAAGGGAACGATATCTGCAGAATTACACACCTGAAAAAAACCTGGAAATGATGCTCGATATCTACAAAGCAGCAGCTAAACTGGAAAAAAAACTCACTGCCTGATTCTGATTCATGCCTGATAAGGTAAACATACTTGATGTGCATGTTAGCCGGTTTGACCTTCAACAGACCATGGAGAAATTCTCTGAAGCCATCAAAAATGAAAAGAAACTTCGGGTATCCGTTACACCGGTTAATTGCCTTCTATGGGCTCATAGGGATAAAAAACTACGAAATATATACAATAGCGCTGATATGGTAACCGCTGATGGCGTACCTGTTGTATGGGCTTCTAAACTACTTGGAGAACCAATAAATGGAAGGGTGACCGGGCTCGATTTGCTTCCTGAATTCTCAAAAGTTGCAGCTAAAGAGGGTTTTACATTCTTTTTTTTAGGAGCTTCTGAAGGGGTAGGGGAAAAACTATCCCGAAAGCTTCAGCAAGATAACCCAGGACTTAAAATATCAGGCAGCTATTCACCTCCATTTGCAGATACATTTTCAGATGATGAGAATTCTAAAATGATTGATCTAATCAATCAATCCGGTGCAGATGTTCTATGGGTAAGCTTAACGGCCCCAAAACAGGACTTTTGGATTGCAAATCATTTCAACAAACTCAACGTATCCATTGCGATTGGTGTGGGAGCTGCGTTTGATGTAGTTTGCGGTAACATAAAAAGGGCTCCAAAATGGATGCAAAAATCAGGCTTGGAGTGGTTATTCCGTTTTGTACAAGAACCGAAAAGATTGTTTAAGAGATATTTAGTGGAAGCACCACAATTTATACCTTTAGTAATTAAGCAAAAGCTGCAAAACAACAGATCATGAATGTAGATAAATCAGACAAAGTATATGTAGCCGGTCACCGGGGAATGGTAGGTTCGGCCATCCTTAGAACGTTAAAAGAACGAGGGTACAGCAATGTTGTATTTAAAACAAGCAATGAGCTCGATTTACGTAACCAATCAGCGGTTTATGATTTTATTGGATCAGAAAAACCTGATGCCGTAATTATAGCGGCTGCAAAAGTGGGTGGAATATTAGCGAATGATCAATACCCTTACCAGTTTCTGCACGATAACCTGATTATTCAGGACAATCTCATAAACAGTTCGCATGAAAATGATGTTAATAAGCTGATATTCCTTGGTAGTTCATGTATTTATCCAAAGTTTGCAGAACAGCCAATGAAGGAAGATTCACTTCTAACCGGTGCATTAGAGCCCACAAATCAGTGGTATGCTGTAGCAAAAATTGCAGGTGTAAAACAATGTGAAGCTATCCGAAAGCAATACGGAAGAGATTACATATCGCTGATGCCCACAAACTTATATGGACCCGGTGATAATTTTGATCTGGAAACTTCTCATGTACTTCCTGCAATGATCCGGAAATTTCATGATGCAAAAACGAGAGGAGATGCACCTGTAACATTGTGGGGATCCGGGACACCAAAGCGTGAATTTCTGTATGTGGATGATGTTGCTGACGCTGTGGAATTTGCTTTGAAACGTACTTTGAGCAGCAATTTGTACAATGTTGGGTCAGGTGAGGATCTTTCGATTAAAAATCTGGCGGAAAAAATTCAGAAGATGGTTGGTCATAATGGTCCCATTATCTGGGATTCAGAAAAGCCGGACGGAACGCCCAGAAAACTTATGGAAGTCTCTAAATTAGAGGCTGAGGGATGGAAATATTCAGTAAATCTTGATGTGGGTATTCAAAAAACCTATGAGTGGTTCTTGAAAAATTATAATACTATTAGGGAAGTGAAGTTTAAGTAAAGGCACCGTAGCAAATAGTTTTGTTAATTTTTACCCTTGTTAAGTATATAAATAACAGTATAATATATTGTTATAAAAAATACGCCGTCAATTTTTTTTGGTACGATTAATTATTTGCTACTGTTGAAGTTTTCCGTCTTGATGGAGATCTTAATTTTTTTAGAATAAAGTTCATATTTGGGAACAAATATGCTTAAATTTGCTCGATATAATAAATCCGGATAGCACCTGTTTTATTTGCAAGAAATCACCTATTTGTAGTTGTAAAATCAGCAGTGCGCCAAACTATTTTGTAATGGATCTATATGTGAATGAAGTTCAGACAGTTCGGGAAAGGCTAGAGCAAGAGTCTGAAATAGCTGCTGATAATCCTAAAGTCAGTGGTTACAAAATATCGAGATATAAGAATCTCAAAGTGAGACAATACAAGGGCAAAAGAGCTGTTGATTTGGTTCTTGGTTCAATTGCATTGATATTTTTTATTTTTTTATTCCCATTCATCGCATTAGGTATAAAACTCTCCTCTAAGGGTCCTGTTTTGTTCAAGCAAAAAAGAACCGGGCAAAACGGAATAATCTTTAGTTGCTATAAGTTTCGTACCATGCGAAATAACTCAGTTAAACCACTTAATGGTAAACCTGACATTACCGTTGAAGGTGATGACAGAATATTTGCTTTTGGAAAATTTCTCAGATTGTTAAACCTTGATGAACTGCCACAAATCATTAATGTACTTAAGGGGGAAATGAGCCTTGTTGGACCAAGGCCATATCCGATTGATGAGTGTGCGTATTGGAATTCAACTTTTGATGATTTTTTCTACAGATACGCAGTTAAACCCGGGATTACCGGATTTTCTCAGGTTAAGGGCTTCAGGGGTGGTACTTACGATGTTCAGCACATGAGAAAACGAACCGACTATGATCTAATCTATGTTCAAAAAAACACCTTTTTCATGGATATTTATATCATAATGAAAACGGTAACCAAGATGATAAATCTTGATACAAACGCTCATTAAACTAATCAGTCATTTCACATCAGTAAACTGTATTTAATTACTCTATGAAAAGAATCATTTCACTACTTCTGTCTGTATTTCTTCTTTCAGTTATAATTCCACAAGTAGTTCAGGCGCAGTTTGGTAGTTTTGGTATAGGTGATATCCAAAACGTTCAGGTTGATAACTTATCAGACCAGGAGTTACTCAATTTCTACAGACAGATGCAGGCTCAAGGCTTTTCTATCCAGGAAGTTGGAAATATAGCCCGTGCCAGAGGCATGCCTGCTTCACAGGTTTCACGTCTAACAGCCCGCCTTAATCAAATTGCTACAGGCAGGGAAAGTGGTGACTCACAAGATAGAAGATCTCTGACAAGAACCGGTGAAGACACAGTATTGCAATTTGACACTGCTCTTAGGCCCCTTGAAGAAGAACTGCTGATTGGTGAACTAAGAAGGCTTGTAGATGAAAGAGACGAAGAAGATTTGATCAGGCAGCTGGATTTGATCCTTGAAGAGGGTTTTCCGGTTTTTGGGGCAAAATTATTCGCAGGATCATCACTCTCTTTTGAGCCGTCAATTAATATTCCAACACCGGTTGATTATATATTCGGTACAGATGATGAAATTCGAATTGATATTTGGGGTGCTGCAGAGGCAGAATACAGACTAATTGTTGATCCTGATGGGAATATAAGAATACCAAATATTGGTCCGGTTCGGATTGGCGGTCTGCGATATGATGAAGCTAAAGAGAGAATTTTAAGGAACCTACAGAGAATATACTCAGGCTTAAATCTTTCAAACCCAGAAAGTGGAAATACGTTTGCAGATGTATCACTTGGTAATGTGAGAAGCATAAATGTGAGCATGATCGGTGAGGTTAGGCAGCCAGGATCTTATACAGTATCTTCACTTGCCAGTGTTTTTAACATGCTCTACGCAGCCGGTGGACCCAGCAGAAGTGGTACCTGGAGGGGTATTCAGGTAATTCGGGGTGACAGTGTTGTAACAGAATTCGATTTGTACGATCTCATCGTACATGCAAATCAGCGGGATAATATTCGTTTGCAAGATCAGGATATCATTCGAATACCACCGTATATGAATCGTGTAAGATTAAATGGAGAGGTGAAACGTCCCGGAATTTATGAGATGAAAGACGGAGAAACGTTACGTGATCTGGTAGAATTTTCCGGTGGATTTTCTGAAGAAGCATACACTGACCGGATTGTACTTCATCGGACAACCAATATTCAGAGAAGTATTTCTGATGTAGCCTGGCCTGAGGGTGGAGAAATTGAAATGCGTAATGGTGATCAAATCGAGATCAAACCAATTGTTGATCGATATGAAAACAGGGTACGCATTGAAGGAGCTGTATATCGGGAAGGAGATTTTGAGCTAACAGAAGGAATGAAACTAACGGAGCTTCTGCAAAAAGCAGAAGGAGTTAAGCCTGAAGCTTACCAGGAACGAGGTATTATCTTCAGAAGCCAGGATAATCTGATGCTTGAAAGTATTGCGTTTTCGGTGAGAGATATTGTAGAAGGAAATGCAGAAGATATCGTACTAAAACGAGATGATCTTATAAGAATCTCATCTATTTTTGACTTGCAGGAAACTTTCACATTTAATGTTTCAGGTGCAGTAAATAACACCGGCAGGTTTGAGTTTCTGGAAGGAATGACTCTCGAAGATGCTATTTATCTTGCTAATGGCTTACGTGATGAGGCAGCTGCATATCGCGTAGAGGTTGCAAGAAGGGTTGTGGACGAAGATACCCGAATTAAGGTTAATCAGATTGCAGAGGTTTATCAGTTTGAAATAGATCCGGATTTTGGCTTCAGAGACCGAGATAATGAGTTTAAATTGCAACCGTTTGACAGGGTTTTTGTACGAACTAAGCCAAACTACCAAAGACAGATGACTGTGAGAATTGAAGGTGAGGTTCAATTCCCGGGCGAATATGTGCTTGAGCGCAGGGATGCACGTCTTACAGATCTTATTGAGCAAGCTGGTGGTTTGTCACAATATGCTTATCCTCAGGGAGCATCCATGCTGCGTGTGCTTGAGGTTACCAGTGAAGAAGTTGAACGTGACGACTTTCAGGATCGCTCCAGTGTACTTGCAACATTGAATCTGGAGAACGTAAATCTCGATCGGTTCGAAACCATTAATGATACAACATTTACACCTGTTGGAATACGCTTAGGTGAAGCTATTAATGATCCTCGTGGATTAAATGATTTACGCCTCGAGGAAGGAGATATTATCAGAATTCCGCGGCAATTTCAGACTGTTCGCGTTGAAGGTGGTGTACTTTCTCCGGTTACCATGCGATACATACCGGGCAGAGGTTTGCAGAGTTACATAAATTCAGCAGGTGGAACAACAGATCGCGGACAAAAACATCGGGCTTATATTGTGTATGCAAATGGCGAAGTGGATCGGGTTAGAAGATTTCTGAGAATAAGAAGTAATCCGTCTGTTGAACCCGGAGCAACAATTATCGTACCTGAAAAACCTGCAAGTGAACAAATGTCTCCTCAGGAAACAATTGCACTTACTTCAGCCATCCTGAATACCACAATTCTGTTATTTACGGTTATTGACAGGCTGAACAGAGACTAATTTCTTTATTATTTTAAAAGAGCCGGGTTTTCCATCAAATATAGATGTACTGCCCGGCTTTTTTTATTTTAACTATTTCATCGGTTACATCATTAAATACACCAATATATGAACGAAAAAAAAGTAGCTTTAATAACGGGTATAACAGGTCAGGATGGCTCATATTTGGCCGAATTTCTTCTTGATAAAGGATATATCGTTCACGGAATAAAGAGAAGAGCGAGTCTGTTTAATACAGATAGGATTGATCATCTTTATCAGGATCCTCATGTGGATAATCAGGTTTTATTTCTTCACTACGGTGATTTAACAGATTCCATGAATATCACCAGAATTATTCAGGAAGTTCAGCCGGATGAAATCTATAACCTTGCTGCAATGAGTCATGTAAAGGTGAGTTTTGAAACACCTGAATATACAGCAAATACCGACGGTCTGGGTACGCTCCGAATACTTGAGGCTGTTCGGTTACTGGGATTAGATAAAAAAACGAAAATCTATCAGGCATCCACTTCAGAACTTTATGGATTGGTACAGGAAGTTCCTCAAAAAGAAACCACACCATTCTATCCCAGATCACCTTATGCAGTAGCAAAAATGTATGCTTACTGGATTACTGTAAATTACAGGGAAGCTTACGGTATTTACACATGTAATGGAATATTGTTCAACCATGAATCTCCGCGCCGTGGGGAAACCTTTGTTACCAGAAAAATTACCCGTGCAGCCGTAAAAATTGCTTTAGGTCTGCAGGACCAGCTATATATCGGAAACATGGATGCAAAAAGAGACTGGGGGCATGCAAAAGATTACGTTGAGGCAATGTGGTTGATGCTACAACAGGATGAGCCCGAAGATTTTGTGATTGCGACCGGAAATACAACATCAGTCCGCGATTTTATAAAAATGGCATTCGAAGAAGTTGGAATTACACTATCATTTAAAAAGAATGGGGTAGATGAAATCGGCGTTGTTGAAAGTGTATCCAACATAAATGATATTCATGCCACCGATCAGGTAAAACCAGGTGATATTCTCGTAAAAGTAGATCCAAGATATTTCAGACCCACAGAGGTAGATCTGCTGATTGGTGACCCAACGAAAGCCAAAACTAAACTTGGATGGAAGCCAAAGCATGATTTGCATTCATTGGTAGAAGATATGGTCTCATCAGATGTAGTTCTTTTCAGGCAGCAGCAAACCTTACTAAAAAATGGCTATTCAATTCTGAAACAGGCTGAGTAAATCCAATTTTCAAAAAAAAATTAGTAAAAGAACTGTAAGGTTTTTGTGAATTCAGCCTCATACTATTAAAAACCTATGTAGCTATGAAAAAATCACTAATGCTTTCAAACCTTAGAATAGAACTTCGAAGAAAACAATCATCATTTTCAACTGAAAGAGTGATGTTGAATTGGGTTAAGAAGTTTTTTGAAGAGATGTCTATTGTTCACTCCTCGCAAATAAGAGACTGGCAAAAAGAAATGTTCCTGACAAACCTTCACAAAAACAATGAAGTCTCTTTTGAGGATCTCTTACAGGCTAAATCATCCATACTTTTCTTATTTGAGAAAGTACTGAAACAGACAGAGCTGTCTAAAAATGTGTCGGAAGAAGAACCGGGTGTATTCAGAATTACAGCCTGATTGAATGGTATGGTTACTTTTTGTCGATAATTGCAAGAGTGCATCTTGAAATAGACACAAGCTTCTGATTTTCAGACTCTATCCTTGTTTCCCAAACCTGTGTTTGTGCCCCTCGATGAATAGGTTTAGCTGTACCTATTACATACGAACCGTATCGAACGGGTTTTATATGATTTGCATTAATTTCTAGCCCAACAGCAACTTTTGAATCATTTGTAAGGTTTAAATAAGCCCCGATTGATGCGAGTGTTTCAGCTAAAGCAACAGACGCTCCACCGTGTAAAATCCCAAAAGGTTGAATGGTATTTTCATAAACAGGCATTTTTGCTTGTAACTCATTTTTGGTGATTACGAGATATGTAAGTCCAAGAGCATCTGCCATGGTCTTCTTTCTTGATGAAAATAGCTCTGTTACTTTGTGCTTAATTTCTTCTTCAACAATCATTGTAGGTAAATAGCAGGTTCATATTTTCTGTTAAATTACTGAATTCCTCCGACCTTTCGGCTCAAGAATATATAAATTAGTAGAATAACAGTAGTTGAACATAAAAAATGATCTTTTTTAGAATCTGATTTTTAAAAGTCCCAGCAAAGTGTAAATTAGTAGGGTAACAGTGTTAACCTATGTCAATCACCTCAAAAAACCGCTTTTACACTATGACAAATACTGCCTTAACATTGCCTGGAATTATTTACAAGGGATTAGAAAACTACTCAGATGGCTTATTTTCAGCAACAAAGAGAAACGGTAAATGGCACCTGACAGATGTTGTTGAATTCAGGAAGAAAGTCAAAAATTTTGCAATGGGGCTTTATGATCTGGGGGTAAGACCTGGAGATAAAGTTGCAATTCACTCTGAGAATTCCACTGAATGGTTGATTTGCGATCTTGCCATACTTTCACTCGGAGCAGCCAATGTGCCGATTTACACAACTCAGCCCGGTGAACAAATAAAGTATATCCTGGAAAATTCTGATTCTGTAGTACATATTGTATCGAATGATGAGATGTTCGCTGATACGAAACCACTCATAAAAAGTGTAAAGAATGTAAAAGCAGTAATTTCCATTCAGGGCTCTAAACACAGAAAGTTAAAGTCATTTTCCGATATACTTGATGCAGGTGAAACGTATAATTCTAAATCGCCCGATAAATTTGATGAACTGCGGCAAAATGTAAAACCGGATGATTTAGCAACACTAATTTACACTTCCGGCACTACGGGTTTGCCGAAAGGTGTCATGCTTACTCATAACAATGTTGCCTCAAATGTAGAAGCTTCACTTGAAAAACTCCCGTTCGATGCAAGTGAATTTAAAGGGCAAAGTGTAATGTCGTACCTGCCGTTGTCTCATGTATTCGAAAGAATGGTAGAATACATGTATATGAGCATGGGCTGCAGAATCTACTACATCGAAGTGGTCGAAGAAATTCGTGATGATATGCAGTATATTCAGCCGTTTTTCTTTGCAACAGTACCCAGGCTACTCGAAAAAATTTATACAGGTGTAAAAGTTAAAGGGCAAGAATTATCAGGTATCAAAAAGAATCTATATTACTGGGCCATTTACAAGACAGAGAATTATAACCCTGAACACCCGCCGAAAGGTCTGGCAGCTGTTAAGCAAAAAATAGCTGACAAAACTGTTTACAGTAAAATCAGAGCTTTGTTTGGTGGAAATCTTAGAGGAATGGTAAGCGGGGGAGCCGCTCTTTCACCCGAAATATTTAAGTTCATGAATGCGATTGGCTTTATTTGTGTACAGGGATATGGTCTGACCGAAACTTCCCCTGTTATAACAGTACAGTCTCCCGGAGCTATGAGAATCGGAAGTTCCGGCAAGCCATTACGAGATGTGGAAGTAAAAATCGCAGATGACGGGGAAATTCTTTCAAGAGGCCCGCATATAATGAAAGGCTACTATAAGAATCAAGAGCAGACCAAAGAGGTGATCACTGACGACGGATGGTTTAAAACAGGTGATATCGGAAAGATTGATGAAGATGGTTTTCTGTATATCACAGATAGAAAAAAATCAATGTTTAAACTATCTACAGGAAAATATGTTGCACCTCAAAATGTGGAGAATCATATTTCAGGTTCAGGTTTCATTGAGCAAGCGGTTGTCATCGGTTATCAACGCAAGTTTTGCTCATCACTTATTGTGCCTGCTTATGATAATGTGCTGAAGCGTCTTAAACGCGATGGCTATGAACCATCAAAACCCTTCGCTAAAGATGAAAAAATAAGGGAGCTGATTCAGGCCGAGGTTGACAAGGCTAACAAAAACGTATCACCCTGGGAAACCGTTAAGAAATTCGTGCTTCTCGAAGAGCCACTCACAATCGACAGTGGTGAACTCACTCCAACCATGAAAGTTAAGCGGAACATAGTGCTGGAGAAATTTAAGGAGGAGATTGAAGAGATGTATGCTGATGAGTAGTCGTGAGTCTCGTATCTTGAGTGGCAAGTACTGAGAAGGGAAAGAACACTCCCCTCCTTCGCAAGGCGGGGCCGGGGGTGGTTGGACAACGATATTAAAATTGAATGGATATTTATATTAGATAGCCAAACAATTTGAAGGAATATAATAGGCACAACATAGTACAGTGAACCACCCCTAAATCCCCTCCTTAAAAAGAAGGGGAATTTATCTGCCGCCAAATCAGCGAATCTAGAATTAAAATCACATTTCAATGCCAGCCAACAAATTCAACATCCAAAACGTCCTCATCCTCGGCTCAGGCGTAATGGGCAGCCAGATCGCCGCGCACTGCGTGAATGCCGGACTGAAGGTAAAGCTCCTCGATCTGAAGTCGGATGACCCAAAGCGGCCGAATATAACCGCGGAAGAGAGTATTCAGAAACTGATAAAAATGAATCCGGCACCGCTTGGCGATCCGGCATGGGCGGAGCGGATCACACCGGGGAATTTCGAGGATCACCTGGAGTGGGCCACCGATGCCGACTGGATTTGTGAAGTGATCGTGGAGCGGATGGATATCAAAAAGAAAATGATGGCGAGGCTGGAGAAGGTGCGCAAGCCGGGCACCATCGTCAGCTCCAATACCTCCGGACTGCCGATCTCAGATATCAGCGAGGATGTAAGTGATGAGTTCAAGTCACATTTTTTAGGCACGCACTTCTTCAATCCGCCGCGATATATGAAGCTGCTGGAGATCATCCCTACAAAAAGTACGGACGATGAAGTGACGGAGTACATGACCGGCTTTTGTGAAAAAATTCTCGGTAAAGGCACAGTTCTCTGCAAGGATACGCCCAACTTTATCGCCAACCGGATCGGGGTCTTTTCGATGGCCGCGATGATGCCGTGGTTTTTTGATGGGAAATACCGCGGCGAAGAGATCGACTTTCTGACCGGAACCCTCACCGGCTATTCAAAAGCGGCAACATTCCGAACTGCCGACATGGCCGGACTGGATGTGATCAATCACGTTTCTGAAAATCTCTATCCGGCCATACCGGACGATGAACGAAGGGAGGTTTTTAAGCTGCCTGAAGCATTCAAAAAGATGGTAGAGATAGGTGCGCATGGAAATAAGAAGGGACACGGGTTTTATAAAAAAGTTAAGGGTGAAAAGGGAAATGAGTATCACGTGGTTGATCCTGAGACGCTGGAGTATGAGCCGCAGCAGGATCCGGAGTTCGAATCGGTAAACAAAGCCAAAAAGGAATTCAAAACCCCGGGCGAGCGGCTGAAATTTCTGGTCAACCGGGATGATAAAGCCGGGACGTTTTTGTGGGAGATCCACTGCGATCTGCTGCTCTATTCAGCGAACCGTATTCCGGAGATTACCGAATCCGTAGAGGCGATTGATCGTGCCATGCAGTGGGGCTTCAACTGGGAACTCGGACCATTTCAGCGATGGGATGCGATCGGGGTTGAAGAGTCGGTAAAACGGATGGAAAAGGAGGGACGAACTGTTCCCGATTCGGTGAAGAAGATGCTGAAAAGCGGGCGCTCATCATTCTATAAGGATGATGGTACCGTCTACAACCTTGCAACCGGAAAAGCGGATAAACTGACACCACCTGCCCGGGGAGCGATTACCGCTGCGGCCCTGAAGCGCAACGGTAAAGAGGTTTGGGGCAACAAGAGTGCGGGACTGTATGATATGGGCGACGGCGTGGCGCTCTTCGAATTCCGCACCAAGCAGCAGACGCTTGGCTTTGAACTGGTTAAATCGGTAGACAAAGCCGCAGAGATCGTAAAAGAGCAGTTTGATGCGATGGTGATCGGCCACGATCATGAGAATTTCAGCTATGGTGCGAACCTGGGTGAAGCGGGTCATGCACTACAAAACGGTGACTTTGAAATGATCAAAGATGCTGTAGAGAGTTTCCAGCGGGTAGCTGTAGGATTACGATATCAGCCGTTTCCGGTGATCGGTGCCGTATCAGGTCGATGTTTTGGCGGCGGAGTTGAATTTATGATGCACTGCGATAAAGTGGTGGCGCATCACGAGTTCTACTGCGGTTTGGTGGAGCTGGGTGTCGGACTGATCCCCGCCGGCGGAGGCACCAAAGAGCTGTTGCTTCGCGCCATGGAGAAAGTGAAGGAGGAAGAGGATGCCGATCCGCTGCCCTACCTGAAGGATGCGTTTAAAACGATCGGAATGGCGAAAGTCTCCGACGGCGCTCCTAAAGCGAAAAAACTCGGTTACCTTCGCGATACCGATATGATCGTGATGCACCGCGATCTGCTCCTTGCAACCGCCAGACAGCAGGCACGGGCGATGGCCGATGCGGGATACCGTCCGCCGGCTGAACCGAAAATCAAACTGCTGGGGCAAACAGGCAAGAGCGTGCTCGACGTAACGGTCTACATCATGACCGAAGCGAAATGGGCATCACCCTACGACAAAGTCCTTGCCGGCAAAGTCGCCGAAATCATGACCGGCGGAGATCTCAGCGAAGCCCAGGAAGTGCCTGAATCGTATCTACTGAAACTGGAGCGTGAAGCGATCCTGGAGTGTTTTCAGGATGAGCGGACACATAAGAGAATGGAGCATATGCTGAAGACGGGGAAACCTTTGAGGAACTAGTCGTGAGTCTTGAGTCGTGAGTCTTGAGTATCGAGTAGCAAGTAGTGAGAAGGGCAAGAATACTCCCCTCCTTCGCAAGGAGGGGCCGGGGGTGGTTGAACCACGATATTTAACTCTAGCTGGATCTTTAAATCAGATAGCCAACAAATTGAATGAAAATCACAAACACAAAGCAATAGAGTGAACCACCCCTATGTCCCCTCTTTGAGAAGGAGGGCGTTTTCGGTGCTAAAGTTTTTCTTTCATCATGCTAAATCCCAAAAAGACAAAGAAACAGCGTCAATTTCTTCGCAATAATATGACGAAGTGGGAAGTCCGGCTTTGGAATGATCTGAAGGGTAAGAAAATGTTCGGTTTTAAGGTTAGACGTCAGTATGGAATAGAAAACTTTATTCTTGACTTCTACTGCCCAAAACTTAAGTTGGCTATAGAGGTTGATGGCGATGTTCATTATTTCAAGAAAAAAATGAGTACGGATGCAAGAAAGAACAACAAATTAGCAGAGGAAGGTATTAAGCTGATTAGATTGAAGAATGAAGATCTGGCAGAGGATTACGAAAGTGTAATTGTCTATCTGGAAGATATTTTTAAAGCCAGAGCTGATAAATTGAATATTTCATTTAAAGAATTTTCGTGAACGAACCACCCCTAAATCCCCTCCTTGGAAAGGAGGGGACTTTTGAATCCCAAACTTTTTAACATTAAAACCATGAAAAACGAAATCGTCATCGTAGCCGCCAAACGAACCGCATGCGGAAAAGCGAATAAAGGCTCACTCCGCTTCACGCGTCCCGATTCGCTTATGGGTGAAATCATCAAAGATCTGCTGAAAGAGGTGCCGGCGATAAAGCCGGAGATGGTGGATGATCTGATTGTGGGGTGCGCGTTTCCCGAAGGATCGCAGGGGATGAATGTGGCGCGTCAGGCCGTGTTTCTGGGTGGGCTGCCCGATTCGGTGCCGGGGATGACGATCAACCGCTTCTGCTCATCCGGACTTCAGACCATCGCCATGGCAGCAGAGAGAATCATGGCGGGTGGTGCGGAGGTTATGATCGCCGGTGGAGTGGAGAGTATGAGTCAGGTGCCGATGGGTGGCGTTTCATTTCAGCCCAATCCCGATCTGGCTGATAAACGTCCCGAGGTCTATATCAACATGGGACTTACGGCGGAGAATGTGGCGGATAAATATGGAGTGAACCGTGAAGATCAGGATGAGTTTGCTTATAACAGCCATAAAAAAGCGATCAAAGCATGGGAAGAAGGTTATTTTAAAGAGCAGATTACACCCATAAAAGTAGTCCATAAATATGTAACGACAGACGGGGAAATGGCCGAGGAAGAGTTCACATTTAAAAAAGACGAGGGCCCGCGTAAGGATACCAGCATTGAAGCACTCGGC
>SLGA01000155.1 GCA_007123985.1 Balneolaceae bacterium
AACGGCCTGGAAATGCCACAGGAAAAGATGATGGAACGCTTTAAAAGATCTGTTGAAAATCCATTTACAACCATGCTGGGCCACCCTACCGGCAGACTGCTACTGAAGCGGGACGGAAGTAAGATTGATCTCAATCAAATTATTGATTGGGCAGCTGAGCGTGGTGTTGCCATCGAAATTAACGCAAGCCCCTGGCGGCTCGATCTCGACTGGCGTTTTGGTACCAAAGCTAAGGAGTCCGGCTTGATGACATCCATCAACCCTGATGCCCATAGTACGGAAGGAATTGATGACATCCGCTACGGTGTAATGATTGCCCGAAAGGCGAAGTTTGAGCCGGCACGTGTCCTAAATACGAAGAGTGCTGATGAGTTTTTGGAGTGGTGTATGAGGAGAAAACAGTAGAGAGTATCGAGTGTCAGGATTTTTTAGAGATATGAATCTCTTCCATACGATCCACACTAAAAATGTTGGTTCCACATCAAACACTTAACCTTACTCATTCAAACTTTATCGGTTAATCGGTTTTACATTCATCTGTTCTGCAGTTTTTACCACTCTAATATCCCTTATTTCTGTCCACTTCGTAGAGGAGAGGCATTCCGGAGAGCAGGCGCTTGTAATTCTCTACGAGCAGCTCAGCAATTTCATCAGGATCCGTTAATGAGGCTATATGCGGGGTGATGGTAATCTTTTCACGTCCCCAAAAAGGATGCGAACCAGGCAGTGGCTCTTCGCTGAAAACATCCAGATAGGCGTGGCTGATGATCCCCGTATCCAAAGCATAAATTAAATCCTCATCCACCAGGTGAGCACCCCTCGCTGCATTAATTACATAAGCCGGCTGCTGCTGCTTTTTGAACAGAGTCAGGTCCAGTATGCTATCGGTTTTTTCAGTGAGAGGCAGCAGACACACCACCATATTTGTGGCTGCAAGGAAATCATCCAGCTCCTCACCTGAGAACGTATTCACTCCAATCATATCTTTTTTTGATGCAGCCCAGCCATTTACGCTGAACCCATTCTCAGTCAACCGGGCGGCCACGCTGCTCCCAAGTGCACCAAGCCCCAAAATACCTACCGTAATATCCCGTTTTTGCAACGGCTGATGCACTGTCCACTCCCCCCTTTTCTGCTGCTGATAGTAGATTTCCGTTTTTCTGAGAATATTCAGAACAGAAGTGAGCACATAATCACACATCTGTTCGGACAGTGACGGCCCAACAAGCCGTGTAAACGTTATGCCTGATGGAATTGAATCGTCACTCATCAGATGATCCACACCCGCACCCATTGAAGAGATTACTCTGAGGTTTGGGAATTTATCGAACAAATGTTTCGGATGGTTCCAGGCCACAGCAAACTGAACGCGTTCCGGCTTCTCTACTGCAGGCCATACTTCGATATCGATGTTGGGATCGATTTTGCGGATGGCTTCTGCAAACGGTTTTACATTTCTGTTTGGACTTACGATCAAAAGGGACATGACTGCTCTTTTTTTTTCTCAAATATATTAAACTCAAAGGTGGCGATTGAAAATCTTTATCCGCCATTTTTCACGGGGGATTTGTAGTTTCTCGTACTATTTCGAACAAAACGTATTTGATTATGCCATTTTATCCATCTTTGCAACGAATCACTCTTGCTGCCATCTCATTATTCTTTATCCTCTGCTTTCAATCTCTCTCTGCACAGGGAGTTTTCACTTTTGAGGATGTGATGAAATTTGAAGACATCAAAACACCCGTAATTTCAGCAAATGGTGAATGGGTAGCCTTTGGTGTCTGGCCTGAATTGGGCGATGGTGAGGTTCGAATAAAATCTGCGAATGGTGACCACATCTATACCATCGAGCGGGGCGAACGTCCTCAAATCAGCTCTGATGGAAATTGGGTCGGCGCCATCGTAAAACCACCTTTCATTGATGTAGAAAATGCCGGACGCGACACCCCAAAAGACGGGCTTAGCATCATCAATACATCAACCGGGGAAACCAAAGAGTTTGAAAATGTGCGACGGTTTTCATTTTCAAACAATGGGAAATGGGCCATTATTTATCACCACCAAAGCGATGATGTTGAAGAGCGTGATTTCAAAAATCCGTATATCGGTACTCCGGCACGTCTTGTACGTCTGGAATCATCCGATGAAACCCTGATCCCGTTTGTGAACGCTTCAGCCATCGACAGTACCTCAAACTACTTCGCATTCTCAACTGTGGACACTTCTGCCACTGAAAACGGATTTTTTGCAATTGATCTCAGCGAAAATGAACCCTCAATTCAGAAAATACTCGGATCTGAAAACGCCTTTTATGATAATCTGACCTGGGACCATTCCCGATCCAGGATTGCCTTTACGGCTGCTCAGCTCGATACGGCAAACCACTACAGGCCGTTTGATGCATCCGTCCTGACCTGGACAGCCTTTGAAGGAGTACCGGATACCCTGCTCACTTCCGGTGATGCAGCAGACGGATATCGCCTGAGATCGAATAACAATCTCACCTGGACGTACGACGGATCGCGGCTCTTTTATGGTGTAAAAGAAGCGGCTATGGTTGAACTCGACGAGATCAAAGCCGAGCCGGATTCAGTCACATCAGAAAACCTTTACGATGTAAACCGAATACTGCGCGGAGTTGAAGGCAAAGTGTGGCACTGGGATGATCCACTCGTTAAAACTCATGAAAAGCAGACATGGAACAGTCGGAAAAACCATCTCTACACAGCAGTTTATCACTTTGATGAGGGCCGGTCTGTTCAGCTTGCCACAACTGAAATTCCAAATATTTCAGTTGAGCACCACACCGGAAAACTTCTCGGCTCTGCCGATATTCCTTACAGAAAACTGATTACCTGGGACGGCCGATACTCCGATTTTTATTTAGTGAATCAACATTCAGGTGAAGCTAAGCAATTTATTGAGAAACAGCGATTTGGGGCTTCTTTATCACCGAACGGTAAGTTTGCTGCATGGTTTGACGGCACCGACTGGATGCTGAAATCAACAGAAACGGGAGACATTAGAAACCTCACTGAAAATACCGGGGGTACTTTCGCCGACGAAGACAACGATCGTCCCATGCCTTCCGGCTCGTATGGAATTGCCGGCTGGACAGACGGCGACCAATCTGTGCTAATTTATGATAAATATGACATTTGGCAATTTGATACATCAAGCGGTGATTTTCTCTCGATAACAGATGGAACAGGCCGGGCCGAAATGCGCATTTTCAGAATCAGTGATCTGAATCCTGAAAAAGAGACCTTTGCTGCTAACGATCGGCTTCTTCTCACCATGTATCATGAATGGGATAAGAACTACGGGTTTTATGAAGCGAGGGTTGGGCGCTCAGGTGTAAGCCGGATTCTGGAAGACAATAAACGTTTCAATATTGTATCTCTGGCTGATCAATCCGATGCAATTCTCTTTACACAGGAAACCTATACCGAATATCCCAACCTCTGGGTGGCCTCAGACCGGCAGTTCAGAAATCCCGTTCAGATATCGAATCTGCATCTACACCTTACTGACAAATTTGCCTGGGGCCACGCCGAGCTGATTGACTGGATCAACATGGATGGCCGCAAAGTACAGGGGATTCTCTACTATCCCGGTAATTACGAACCGGGCAAGCGCTACCCTGTTTTTATCTACTATTATGAGCGGTTTTCGCAGCGTTTGTATGAATTCAATTCGCCGGTAACCAACCACCGCCCAAACATAGCCCAGTACACCAGTGACGGCTATGCTGTTTTTCTGCCGGACATCTGGTTTGATGTGCCCATTCCCGGTTATTCAGCTACGAAAGACCTGGTTCCCGGTGTACATAAATTAATAGAAATGGGCATTGCTAATCCGGATGCCATTGGGTTACACGGCCACTCATGGAGCGGATATCTTACCGCGCAGGTAGTCACTCAAACCGATATTTTTGCAGCAGCTGTTGCCGGTGCGCCTGTTGGGAATATGACAAGTGCCTACAGTGGCATACGCTGGGGAACCGGTTTGGCCCGCCAGTTTCAATACGAACAGACTCAAAGCCGGCTCGGGGTAAGCATGTGGGAAAATCTTGCTCCGTATATCGAAAACTCACCCGTTTTCTTTGCTGATCGTATCAACACACCCTTAATGATACAGCATGGTGATGCCGATGAAGCTGTGCCTTGGTACCAATCTATCGAGCTCTACCTCGCACTCAGGAGGCTTGGAAAGGAGTCGGTATTTCTGCACTATTATGATGAGCCGCATCATCTCAGAAACTTAGCAAACCGGCTGGATTACGCCATAAAGATGAAAGAGTATATGGATCACTATCTGAAAGGCGAACCTGCCCCCGCCTGGATTACCGATGGGATTCCATATCTGGGTGATTGATCAGGCTAACCGGATGGGTAAGTTGAACGAAACTCCTTCTTCGTAATATCACGGGTGTGCACAGCTCCATTTTTCAGCTGAACGGGTAAAACACCACCATCCAGAAATAAATCCGAACCAACAAAACCTTTCCAAACCGGGCTGGGATGTCCGGTAATACAGGAGGAATCGAATGGTTTTTTTAATAGGTACGTTATTGTGATAAGTATCAACTTAAATCAAGAAAATATGATTTGGAATGTATATCTCTCCGGCGAAATACACTCAGACTGGAGAAATGAAATCAAACAGAGAATTGAAGATGCGAATCTGCCGATTGAGCTGTCGGCACCCGTAACCGACCATACCGCCAGTGATGATGCAGGCGTGGGTTTGCCGGGAGATGAGAAAGATGATTTCTGGAAAGATCATAAAGGAGCCAAAGTAAATGCAATTCGAACCCGCACTCTCATTGAACAGGCTGATATTGTTGTGGTGAAGTTCGGAGAAAAGTATCGGCAGTGGAATGCCGCATTTGATGCCGGTTATGCAGCAGCTCTCGGCAAAAAATTGATTATCATGCATCCTGAAGAGTTCACCCATGCCCTCAAAGAGGTAGATGCTGCTGCGCTTGCCGTTGTGCGAACTCCGGATCAGGTACTTAAACTGCTGAAGTATGTTACTTTAAAAGAGTAGCGGCAGATTTACCAGTAGAGTAATTTCATACAGAAAACACTGCCGCCGCTTTTCATAAACTCGTATGTGCTGAATTCGTGCACGGAAAATCCTGCATCACGCAGTTTTTTATTCACATCGGTGCAGCCCTGCTGGATAAACACATTTTTGCCGTCGGGGCAGGTAGCATTCACCGCAAAGAGCTTTTCCGCTTCGTACTTACTTGCTAAAATCACGTTATCAAAGAGTTTGCGGATCATTTCAATGCCTTTTTCAGTGAATGCATCCTCATATATCAGAACGCTTTTTTCGTTCAACATGCACATACAGGTATCCAGATGGTAGAATTTCTCATCAACCAGCTCGAGCGCAATAACAGGAGTATCGAGCACTTCTGAAATCTGATCATAGGCATCCAATGATGTTCGAAATCCGTATCCGCCCCATAGCAGCCTTCGTTTGAAGTGCCACAATGCATCACCCATTCCCTCAAAATTCCCGGTTTTCTCCTCATCCATACGTATAATTTCGTAACCGTTCTTCTTATACCACGCTTCAATGACAGCTACCTCTCCCCTTCGCTGAGGTGCCCGCATGATACTCATGATCACTTTTTTTCTGCCGGTCTCATCAATAAACGGCAGACTTTGATTGGCACAGAAAACCAGATCGGGAAGCCCCTTTACTCCATCCAGTATGTCAACATTAAATCCAAGCTCTTCATAACCGTCAACGAGGTGTTCCCACTCGTTGGCAGCCTGCATTTTATCCACTCCGCCAACATTATCTTTCATGTGCGGGTTGATCACATACTCCACATCAAACCAGGTTGGTTTCACTTTTAAAACTCTTGAAGGTGCGGGCATGCCGGAAAGATCAGTTACCTTAAAATCAATTTGCTCTGCAGATGTAAGTACTTTTTTCATGTCTGGTAGATTTTTGGGAGTGTTCCACTGGGTTCTCAGGCCTGTGGTTTCACGCATCGAATTTTGAGATGGAAAACTAAAATAGCAATGTTGCAGCAAATATATACGTTCAATTTTTACTTGGTAGCCAACATGGAAACTCTTAGGTTTTATTATGATTTTAGACCCGAATCTGCTTACTCAGCTTGCCCCGCTCGATCTTAAAGCCCGTACTATCGTTGAAGGTTTTATATCCGGTCTGCACCGAAGTCCTTTTCATGGCTTCAGTGTGGAATTTGCCGAGCACCGTCCCTACAACCAGGGGGATGATTTTAAACACATCGACTGGAAAGTGTACGGTAAGACCGAGCGGTTTTATGTGAAACAATTTGAAGCAGAAACCAACCTTCGCGCCCATATTATACTGGATATAAGCAGCTCGATGTATTTCAAACATTTTGCTGAATGGAGTAAACTGCGATATGCCATTCATTACGCGGCATCGCTCATTTATATGATGCACCGCCAGCGCGATGCCTGCGGCCTTGTACTTTTTGACGAAAAGATACGGAGCGTGTATCCGCCGAAATCTTCCTACAGCCACGTTCGGCATCTCTACAGACAGCTTGAAGAGGAGCTTGAAAATGAATCCGAAAATGCAGGTTTAAAACGTGGTTCTGCCTCAGCTGATGCGCTTCACAAACTGGCTGAAAGTCTCAAACGGCGCAGTCTGGTGGTAATCATCACCGATCTCTTTGAGAATGTGAATAATCACGAGGCGCTGATCTCCTCATTACGGCACCTTCGTCATCAAAAGCATGAAGTTTTGCTGTTTAATATCCTGGAAC
>SLGA01000004.1 GCA_007123985.1 Balneolaceae bacterium
AAAAGCTGAGAATCTTTGATCCAGGCTCTGCCTCCATCATGCTGAAGCTTTTTGGTGTTTTTGTATGTAAAAGCTTGTTTGTGGAGATCCGGTAATTTACTCATCGCTATTTTTATTTTTAAAATACATCAACATTTGTTTTTAGAAAAGCCTGATCAAACTCTATTCTTGATGATCGGTACCATTCTAAAAATTTGATTTTCATTCGTTTTAATTTAATACAAAAAATCATATCTTTGGAGTCTATCAAAAATTTTAATCACCAGAAAATTTACAGACATGTACGCTATCGTTAAAATTGGCGGCCATCAATACAAAGTAGCAGAAGAACAAACTGTTTTTGTTAACAGACTTTCATCAGAAAATGATAAAGTAACCATTGAAGATGTTCTGCTTGTAAAAGATGACAAAGGAAAAGTAAAAATCGGTAAGCCTACCGTAAAGGGCGCCAAAGTTGAAGCTTCTGTAGTGGATCATATAAAAGCTGATAAAGTAATCGTCTTCAAAAAGAAGCGAAGAAAAGGTTACAGGGTAAAAAATGGTCACAGGCAGGCAATTACTCAGCTCAAAATTGAGAAAATAGCTTAAAATCGAGGTAAACAAATGGCACATAAGAAAGGACAAGGTTCTACAAGAAACGGAAGAGACTCAGAATCAAAAAGACTGGGTGTAAAGAAATATGGCGGACAGGTAGTTCGTGCAGGCAACATTATTGTTCGGCAACGAGGCACTAAATTTCACCCTGGTGAAAATGTAGGAAGAGGCGGTGATGACACCCTTTTCGCTCTTGCCGATGGCAAAGTAGCGTTCCGTACCCGAAGTGGCGGGCGTAAGTATGTTTCAATAGATCCTGCTTAAAAAATTATTCCAATTTTTACTACCCCGGTAACACTGTTATCCGGGGTTTTTTTATTTTGGGTAAATGAACTTTAAAATACCCGAGTTTCCCTCCTTACAGTTTGGCTCCATTTACTGCATAGGGCGTAATTATGCCGAGCACATTAAAGAGATGAAAAGCTCTCAGACTGCATCACCCGTTGTTTTTCTTAAACCAAGAAGCAGTCTGATTTTCAATAACGGGGCTATCACAATACCCGAGGATTCTGAAAATGTACATCATGAGGTTGAGCTTGTTTTATTGATTGGCAATGAATGCCGTAATGTATCGAAAGATAGCGCCAATAAAGCTGTACTTGCCATTGCCGTTGGAATTGATCTGACCGCAAGAGATATCCAAACCGAGGCAAAGAAAAAAGGCTTGCCCTGGGCACTTGCGAAAGGTTTTGATACGTTTGCACCCGTCGGAAATTTTATAGCGGTTGATCATTCTGTTGATCTGCAAAACCTTGAAATTTCTCTTTCCGTAAACGGCAATTTGAGGCAAAAAGGTAACACATCAAACATGATATTTCCCGTTACTGATATCATATCTTATCTCAGTCATCGTTTCACATTGTATCCGGGCGATTTAATATTTACCGGTACACCCGAAGGCGTAAGCCGAATCAAACCGGGAGACAAGATCCAAGCGCAAATCGGCAATCACCTTTCAACACTCACTGTCCATGTACAAGCATAGTTTATCGGTCGTTTTATTATCCATCTTGTGCATTCTCTCTGTTGATCAACAGAGAGTCTCAGCTCAATCTCTGTCTTTCCTAGCAGATTCAGTCTCCTACCTGTGGCCTACGGATGCCAGCACACAGTTATCATCAACATTTGCTGAAACACGATCGGCACATTTGCATGCCGGCCTCGATATAAGAACATGGGGACAGGAAGGGTATCAGGTTTATGCAACAAGAGATGGTGTAATTTACAGAATCGGGATGAGTCCCTTTGGTTATGGAAATGTAATTTACATGAAGCATTACGATGGAAGCTATTCGGTGTATGCTCATCTGAACCGTTTTGAACCTAAACTCCAGGCATTTGCGGATTCTCTGCGATTTATAAACTATACAGCTGATCTTGATGAAATAATCCTTGAAGAAGGTATTGCCTACAAACAGGGAGAAGTAATTGGGTACACTGGTTCAACAGGAATTGGACCTCCACATTTACATTTTGAGTTACGCACACCAGAATTTAAACCGTTCAATCCACTTCTCACAAATTTAAATGTGCATGACAATATTCCACCCATATTCAGGCAACTGGGCATAGAATATCTCGATTATGAGTCACTTCGATTCAAGAATTACAGAATTGTAAATGGCACTGGTTCCAGTAATAGATATAATTTTGGTGAAATTACAATTAACGGTCCTGTTGGCCTGTCTGTGAATGTTCACGACCGGGCAAACAATACACCGAATGTTTATGCGGTACATTCTTTAACGATGATACACCATGCAGATACTCTGTTTCATTCTCAAGCTGATTACTTTCCTTCAGTTCATGCGAATCACATGTTTCTGGACAGATCTTACCCGATACTTGCTCAAACAAGAAGAGGTTTTCAGCGTTTGTATAAAGTTCACGGAAACAAACTTCCGATGTATCAAACAAACAGTTCACTTGGTTTGATTGACTTTGAAGACGGAACCTACCCTATCCGGATTATAGCAGCTGATGCAAACGGAAACCGAAGTATTGCCAACCTCACCATCCACGTGAAACGAAATGCTCAAACACCAAGAGAGCAAATTACATATATACCCACCTACCCCGAGCCAAATTCACCATTATCTCAGGCAATGCGCTGGAATACTATAAAGCTTGATGAAAACCGCATGCTGCTGGTATCTTCTGATGAAGACGTAGTTCCATTTATAAGAGATGAGAGATTTTATAAAAATGATTCAATTCACAGTTTCGAAAAAGTTCTGGCACCCGGTAAGCGTACAATATTTAAAAGCCCTGACAATTCAATGTGGATAGAATTCCCTGAAAATTCACTTCATGATACCCTTCGACTCAGAATGGATATTGTGAAAACCGGAAATACCATACAATTTAATTTTGATCCCGACAGGCTCCCCCTGTCAGAAAGAATTCAATTTAACTATATGTTGCCCGAATACCTGGCAAGCAATCCCCGGCTCGGGCTTTACTCTGTTGATCGTTACAGAGATCGTCATTTTTATCTAAATGCGGCAAACAACAGGGGTGTAATCAGAGCTTCAATGAGAGAGATTAGTAGTTTAATCATCAAGGAAGATAATACTCCACCTTGGGTTGGCCGTCCAAGAATTGAGAGGAATCTTGCAGGAAATCATGTAGTGGTTCTGCCTGTAAGAGACAGAGAAACAGGAATTAACTACAGAGAATCCACATTTACTGTAAATGGGATGCGCGGTATTATAGAATATGATCCGGAAAAAAACTTCCTCATTTTCTACAATCCATCCTTCCGGCCAGGCGCGTCACATCGAATCGAAACCGAGATTCTGGATGGAGCAGGTAACCGAACTGTGCGATTGTTTACAATTCAATAGGTATTAGATATGAGCAATACAGCTGATTTCAACGAGTACATTTTTTGGTAGTGTTCGAACGGCTACTGTCTCTCTTGCAGGAGGGGCATCAGAAAAATAATTACCATAGATTTCGTTTACCAACGGGAAATCGTCCATTGTAGCGAGAAATATGGTGCATTTTAAAACATTATGAAAACCGGTTCCTGCTGCCTTTAAAACTGCATCCAGATTTTCCATCACCTGCTTTGTTTGTTCCTCAATTCCACCCGGTACAATGGTCATATTTTGAGGGTTGAGTGCAATTTGTCCTGAACAGTAAACCAAATTATTATGAATTACAGCCTGACTGTACGGACCAATTGCTGATGGCGCTTTAGAGGTTTCTACAATTTTTTTCATACTTTTTTAAATGATTGGAAACAAATGAGTTTCAAAACGTTTATGAATACATGGAAAAGTAAAACAATCACTCGAAATTTCCACATGATTCCATGCAGATATTGCGGAATCACCTATATATGGTTACTTTAGTGTGATTAACCAAATTCTAAATGAACGATATACTTACAAATATGAAAAGCTATAAACCATTTCTTTTAATCATTGCTTTAGCCGGTCTTTTTTGGGCATGTGAAACGACCGATCCGTTTGTAAACGAAGTACAGTTAAGCATTTTTACGGGAGATTATGAAACTGCACTTGCTACTGTTGATGCGGCAATTGCAGAAAACGAAGCGAATCACGTAGCTCACTACTACAAAGGGATTGTACTTGCAGCCCAGGCAGAGTCGCTTGAAGAACCGAGCGAGAGACGTACCTACTACGAAAGAGCACGAGAGTCTTTTATGACATCACGCAGTTTGATGGAAGCTCTTGAAGAAAGACCCGAAGAATACGAAGAGCTGAATGATGCAATTGTTGTCTATTGGGCAGATGAATATAATGCAGGGGTAAATATTCAAACAGATGACAGCCTGTTTAACGCAACACCGGACCCACTTAGAGTTTCGCTCGCACACTTACATAATGCGGCAACCATTAACCCTGATAGTGCAATGACATTCCAGGTAATTTCATCTACTTATTTCCAGCTTGATGAAGTGGACAGTGCTATCCAATCTTATGAAACAGCAATGAGCCTGCTTAATCCACCGTTAGTAGAAGATTTTGAGTATCTGGCCAGCCTGTATCTGTTTCAAGAAAGATTTGATGACGCTATCAGAACATCTGAAGAAGGTCTTGAACTCTATCCCGATGAATCCGTATTTGTGCAGTTCATGGCAGATGCCTACATACAATCTGGTGATCAAGCCAGAGCTATTGAACTTGTAGAAGGTTTGATTGCTGATGATCCTGAAAACCCAACATACCGAAGGGTACTTGGTACTCAAATATATCAAACAGTTGATCGAATAACTGCGGAAGTAGCACAGCTCTATGAGCGTCAATTCGACCTGCGGCAAGCTGCCAGAAATCAGCGAGGTGAAGAACTGGATCAAACACAGGCTGAAATTGAACAGCTTGACAGACGAATTGACGAGATGGAAAGCGAGATTGATCAACTTACTCAAATTTCCGTGCGTGAAATGAGAAGAGTTACCGAACTCGAACCTGAAAGTGAATCAGCTAATTTCATACTCGGGATTATTTTCCAAAACCGTGCGGCCAACCTTTTCGATAGAAGAAACAACACAACAGACAATCAGGAAGCACAGGATTATGATGAGCGAGCCCGTGAAAATCTCCGGGAAGCACTTGTTTATTACGAAAGAGCTGCAGAAATCAACCCGGATAATGCAGAAAATTGGCAATCACTTTATCAGGTCTACGTAACACTTGGTATGGAAGCAGAGGCTGAAGAAGCTATGCGCCGTGCCGGATTTGATGACTAATTTATTATAAATAATCATATGTTCAATTCATCAACCCGAATGGCAAGTCTGGTACTTGCCTTCGGGATTTTTTTTGCTTTTTCATGCTCCACCACAGAGACAACTGTAACAAATCAACAGAATAGCTCACCTGTTCAATCTTACGACCAACAACTACAAGAACTGAACTACAGAATCGCAGAATCACCCGGCCAGGGTGAGCTTTATATTAAAAAAGCGAAGATCTTGAGTGAATATTCTGCAACTTTCAGTAATCCTGCTCAAAGACTACCTCTTTACCGAAACCTTAAAGACTTATCACTTAGTGATCAAGGAAATCTACCAGAGATAGAAGCTATCATTAAAAGTGCCTGGAATAAAGAGCATAGCAGTGGCCTTAGAGAATTGCAAGAGCAGACTGAAACCAACCTGCAAGAACATCCATCAATTATTGCTCATTTTGATAATGCCATAACACTTATACCTGATTCACTCCAGACATACTTCCTGAAGGCTACCACTCTCTACAGAACCGGCAATCTTCACGATGCAATTGGAACACTGGAAACCGCTAAAAATTTTACAGCAGAAAACCACTCCGAAATTGATGAGAAAATTGCCTATTTAAATCTGGAGTCGGGCAATGTACAGGAAGCTATTTCCATGTATAACCAGCTTGCTGAAACCTATCCTGATGTGGAACATTATCAGAATGGTCTAATAAATGCGCTGATAATTAATGAGCAGCATGAAGATGCTATAACTATGCTGAGGGAACTTTCCGAAACATATCCTGTACGGTTTTTCTACAGGGAATCCCTTGCAACAGAAACGTATTTTCTTGTGAAAAAAGAGAGTGAATCACTTCTGCAGTCCGATCCTGATCAGACCAATATTTCAGAAAATTTAGACAGAATTATTTCTTATCTGGACGAATCTCATGAGCTTTTCAACTCACTTTCTTCTCAGATACCGGTTCATGAAGAAGGCACCCTGAGAATTGCTGCATTTTACAAAAACTCAGCTATTCTGCTTGGTACACTTACAGATGAATTACCATTGAAGCAAGACGAGCAGGAAATGCTTGAAGACCGATATATTAATTTTCTTGAACATTCTCTTCCGTTATGGGAGAGGCTCACTGAAATGAACCCCGACAATATGGATTATATTCTGAATCTGCAGGAAGTCTACCGGACTCTTGGTATGGACGAAGAAGCTGATGCCATTGAACGATCTATAACTTTCTAACTGCATGAAGTTTAATACGAAAACCATCCATGCCGGCCAAAGACCGGATGAAACAACCGGAGCGGTGATGCCACCGGTTTATTTTACCTCAACCTATGTTCAGTCAGCACCAAATCAACACCAGGGATATGATTATGCACGGGTTGGTAATCCAACAAGAACAGCTCTTGAAAATCTAATTGCTGGTCTTGAAGAAGCAGATCAATGTGCATGTTTCTCGAGCGGAGTAGGCGCAATTGATGCCATTTTAAAAACCCTGAAACCAGGCGATCATGTTATTTCAACAAATGATCTGTATGGAGGAACCTACCGCCTTTTTACACAGGTTTTTGAAAACTACGGGATCGAATTTTCCTTTGTGGATATGAGCGATATCCATGAGGTAGAAAAAAGTGTAACACCTTCCACAAAATTGATCTGGATTGAAACCCCTACAAACCCTTTGCTTCGGATAATTGATATTAAAGGAGTTGCAGAAATTGCAAAAAAAGCCGGAGCACTCAGCGTGGTTGATAACACGTTTGCTACTCCCTACTTACAACAACCTCTTTTGCTCGGAGCTGATGCAGTTATGCACTCTACCACAAAATATCTCGGTGGCCACTCCGATGTGATAGGCGGGGCAGTTGCCTCATCAGATGCGGAATTTATGGAAAAAATTCTGTTTCAGGTAAAAACCACGGGGGCAGTGCCTGGCCCAATGGATTGCTACCTGGTTTTACGGGGAATAAAAACTCTTTCTGTTCGGATGGAGCGATCGGTAGAGAATGCAAAAATTATCGCAAAACATCTCAATACACACGATTCTGTTGGTTTTGTGCACTATCCGGGATTGCTATCACATCCTCATCATGAGCTCGCAGGCAAGCAAATGAGTGATTTTGGTGCTATGCTTTCATTTGAACTGAAAGATTCTGTTTTTGAAGATGCATCTCGATTTATGCAGAACACGAAAATATTCGCACTTGCTGAAAGCCTCGGTGGTGTTGAATCACTCATCAGTCACCCTGCTTCAATGACTCACGGATCCATACCTAAACTGGTAAGGGAAAAAGCCGGATTAAAAGATACATTAATAAGGTTATCTGTTGGAATTGAAGATGTAGATGACTTGCTCGAAGATCTCGAACAGGCATTTGGAAAATAAATTCAGTCATTATGAGAAATGTAGTAATTGTAGAAGCTAAACGAACACCAATTGGTTCTTTTGGTGGAAGTCTTTCATCATTCACTGCACCTCAACTTGGTTCAGTAGTGATGTTCGAACTCATCAAAAGAACTGGTTTAAAACCGGAATACGTGGATGAAGTAGTGATGGGAAATGTTTTAAATGCAGGTGTTGGACAAGCACCTGCAAGGCAGGCAGCTCTCAAAGCCGGTTTGCCAAATAAAATTCCGGCTACCACAATCAATAAAGTTTGTGCTTCGGGTACCAAAGCCATCATGGTAGCAGCTGATCAGATCGCACTTGGATATAATGACATCATGATTGCAGGTGGAATGGAGAGCATGAGTAATGTTCCGTATTACCTACCGAAGCAGCGCTTTGGATCAAAACTGGGCAACACTGAAGTTATTGACGGTATTATTCATGATGGTCTATGGGATGTATATAACAATTTCCACATGGGTAATGCCGGCGAACTCTGTGCAAAAGAGTGTAATATCAGCCGTGAACAACAGGATGAATTTGCAATAGAATCGTACAAACGCGCAATCGAAGCTCATGAAAAGGGCTGGTTCAAAAATGAACTTGTACCTGTGAAGGTAACCGGAAGAAAGGGCGAGGCAACCATTGTAGATATGGATGAGGAACTTGGTAAAGTTAATTTTGACAAGATTCCTCAACTTAAGCCGGTATTTGTGAAAGATGGTACAATTACTGCCGCAAACGCCAGTAGTATAAATGATGGCGCTGCGGCTGTTTTGTTGATGAGCGAGGATAAAGCCAAAGAGCTCGGCCTCACTCCTATTGCCCGAATCAGGAGTCATGCAAGCTCAGCAAAAGCACCTGAATGGTTCACAACAGCTCCGGCAGACGCAATTCCTGTTGCTTTAAAGAGGGCTGGAATAGAAAAAAACAACGTCGATCTTTATGAAATTAATGAGGCATTTTCTGTTGTATCTCTCGTCAACAACGAAATACTCGAGCTCAACCCTGAAAAGGTGAATATTCATGGTGGCGCTGTAAGTATTGGCCACCCAATTGGATGTTCCGGAGCAAGAATTGTGGTTACCCTTTTACATGCACTCATAAAAACAGGTGGATCCATTGGTTGTGCTGGTATTTGTAATGGGGGCGGTGGGGCATCTGCACTTGTGGTAGAGATGGTTTGATATGTAATAAATCAATCATCTTGATTTTTAAAACAGGCAGGTGTATCATGTTAGTTAACGGTACAACGAAAGAAACTGCATCCTTACCAACTTTTTTCCATTCATAAGAAGAATAGCCTATAGATTCAAAGCTACGGTTTTACACTTTAAACGATCTAAACTATATCAGTACTCCTCAACGTGATTTACATCAACGTGCGAAGATTAGATTTTTTAAATGTCGAACAATAATAACGGCTAAATCTTAGTTTTTTACTATATTTTGTATCCGTTTTTACAATAATTCAGTTTATCCATTATGAGAAAAATAGTTATCACTCTACTCGTTGCTGCTTTTATACCATTAAGTGCTGTTCAGGCACAGGTTGGCATTACAGCTGTACCCTTTCTTCAAATTGAACCTGACTCTCGTGCCACCGGTATGGGTAACACAGGCGTGGCAATTGCCGATAATGCTTCTGCTATTTTCTGGAACCCGGCAGGTCTTGCATTTCAGAATCAGAGTCAAATTAGTTTAACGCATGCTAACTGGCTGCCTGCTTTTAATGCTGATCTTTTTTACGATTATCTTGTCGGTACCTATTACATTGAGGGAATCGGTACCATTGGAGGGCACATCACATTTCTGAATTTAGGTGAACAAACCCGGACAGATGAAACCGGGTTAGAATTAGGCCGTTTCAACAGCTTTGAAATTTCTGCAGGTCTGTCATATGGTTTCAGACTATCCGATAACTTTGCAGTTGGTACAGGGCTTCGATACATCTACAGTTCGCTCGCTGATGGAAGCGTAAGCGGGCAGGAAATTAATCCCGGTTCAAGTATCTCTGTGGATCTTTCAGCACTGTACAAATCCAATCCTTTCACGGTTGCCAACAGACAAGCTAATTTCAACGCTGGTATAAATCTTTCAAATATTGGACCTGGCATTCAATACACTGACAATGCCCAAAAAGATCCGTTGCCAACTATGCTTCGTGCCGGTTGGGCTTACACAATGGATCTTGATGCAAACGGTTTGAACCGGCTTACTTTTGCCAATGATATCTCAAAAATAATGGCACGAAATGAGCGAATCGGATCCGATCCCGAAAATACTGAATATGAAACAATGGGAGTTTTTGAAGCGCTCTTCAACTCCTGGGGTTCATTCGAACGTTTCAACGGAAATGAAACTGTAAGTGTAAGTCTTGCTCAACAGCTCATGTTCGGTTTTGGACTTGAGTACTGGTATGATAATTTATTTGCACTTCGGTCAGGTTATTACTTTGAGCACCCTGAGAATGGAAACAGAGAATTCATAACACTTGGTGCTGGTCTACGATACAACATTTTTGGTGTGGATTTTAGCTATCTGTATGCGCTTGAGGACGATCACCCACTTGCTAATACCATCAGGTTAAGCGTGTTGATCAACTTCAGATAAGATTCTAAATGACATATAACTTTTTAAAAAGCAGTGGTATGTTTCTATTATCGCTGCTTTTTTTGTTTCTGCTGTATTCTAAGCATCTGCCTGCCAAACAGAATCTTATTCTGAATCATACCATTACATTGTCAGATTCTAATCAAGGCCCATCAGTCCCTGTTTCTGGTACACTGAATATTATTGCTGTAATGGTAGAATTTCAACCAGATACCAATCGATTTACTTCTGGAAATGGCACATTTGGCCCGGGAAGTATTCCATACCTTGAAAATCCAGGCACTAATATTGATGCCCTTCCCCATGACCGTAACTATTTTGAGGCACATCTTAAATTTGTGAAAAACTATTTTCAGAATCAGTCGAACGGCAGATTAAACATACAGTACCAGGTATTACCAAATGTGTACCGCTTAGCCAATGAGATGGCACACTATTCACCGGTGGGTGAAGATCCCGATTTGTCGCAATTAGGTACGTTGGTACGGGATGTGTGGGAGCTCGTTTCCCTTGATGGAGAGTTAAATTTGAATAGTAACCAAATGGCGAATACAGCTTTTGTCATTTTTCATGCAGGAATTGGAAGAGATATTGAACTTACTGGCACCACACTCGATAAAACACCACAAGACATTCCGTCCGTTTACCTTAGTAAAAATGCACTAAGAAATCTATTTGTTGATCCCACTTTTACCGGTTTTCAAATAGACAACGGCAACATACTTGTAGATAACTCTTTGATTTTGCCAAGAACACTAAGCAGATCTGGTGAAGACGTTACCGGTGAACGGTTTGTACTCCCGCTTTCTACCAATGGCATGATAGCAGCCCAGGTTGCCAGCCACCTTGGACTACCTGATTTGTTTAATACCGAAACCGGAGAGTCGGGAATTGGGCAATTCGGGTTAATGGATGGTGCGGGTATCTTTGCTTTTAACGGGCTTTTTCCGCCAGGGCTCTCTGCCTGGGAAAAAATTTATTTGGGTTGGGCTGAACCATTTAATATCAGAGCAGATCAACCAAACACATACACTCTTCCCGCTTCTACTTTTCATGAGAATGAAAGTATTGCAAAACTATCTTTATCAAGCAGCGAATATTTCCTCATTGAAAATCGCCATCGTGACCCTGAATCTGACGGTTTAGAAATTACTATACAAAAACCTGACGGTTCTGTCGTTGTTCAAACATTTACAAACCGTGATGAAGAATTTGTGAACAAATCACTCGGTTTTGACCGTCTGCTTGAACCAGGTGTAGTAACCAACGTAAGTAATTTTGATTTTGCACTTCCCGGCGGATTTGATGACGGAGGTACAGACTCCCCCGAAAGAGAGTTAAATGGCGGTATTTTGATATGGCATATTGATGAATCTGTAATTAATCAACAATCTGGCACTTCAGGTATAAATAGCAATCCGAATCGCCGAGGTGTAAGACTCGTGGAGGCTGACGGAGCACAGGATATTGGTAAACCAACTCAAATAGGGTTAGGTCAAAACGAATCCAATGGCTCTGCATTCGATTTTTGGTGGTCAGGAAATAACGCCACAGTGATCACCCAAACAGGAAACATAACTCTTTATCAAAATCGATTCGGTGCAGATACTACGCCTAATAATAACACCAACTCCGGTGCCCCTTCCTTTTTTGAACTTTTTGATTTTTCCGATAACCTCCCGATCGCATCTTTTAGCATACGGCAGGTAAATCCGAATAGTGCTCTCTATTCTTTATATGACGAGCGTTCTGATATAACTATTTCTGCATACAATGATGCTGAAAACAGCTATTCGATAAGATTTCCACTGGCAATTCAACCCATATCAGGAGTTAATGATGACTTGATTATGCTACCTGGAAATAATGGTTTTCAATTTTTTAACCTAATCTCAAAATCTCTGTACCCCGATAAAATTGAAAAGCAATCAACACAACAACCCTTCATCGATGAAATAAGTGCTCTGTTTGCAATAAGCGAGAACCCACTTAATTCAAACGAGCTGATGAGTACAGAGATCTATTCCATAAGATCCGAAACAGTAGAAAAACTTTGGGATTTTACTACAACACCTAACACAGGCTTCATAAGCTCTGCACAAAACTCAATTCTTGATTTTGATGGAACAAATATTCGTGCAGACATAGAGAATTTTAAACTGATTGAAACAGATACACCTCGTAAACTTTCACAGACTGTTCGTGGAGTTCAATCAAAAATTGAGAATAATCAGCTGGTTATCACAGCTAACGGACAAACCGTTACCCATAGTTTACCATCAGTATCGAACAGGTTTCGTCGTGAGCATACCGGAATTATTGATAATTCAGGCCGCGAAATTTTCATTTATCTTCTTCTCGATGACGTTCTGAAGATTTTCTCGGAGCAATCAGGTTTTCAAGATGAAGTTCTCATCAGCGATCGACAATTTATAAACTGGCCCGCTATCGCTGATCTGAACCAGGATGGAAACCCTGACTTTGCATTTACGGACCATGATGGAACACTTCACGCAATAAACAAAAATGGCGGAACTCTGAATAATTTTCCAATTCGGGCACCTCGGGACTTTCAGTTTTCAGGAACTCCGTTGATTGCAGATATCAATGGTGACGGTGCTTTTGAAGTTATCATTACAGCAAAAAATGCATTTTCAATGAATATTTATGCCTATGATCTCAATGGACAAATTATCGAGGGTTTTCCGCTATATTCTGGAAGTATAGCTGGTCCAAATCTCATTCCAGTAAATCCACTATTTTTTGAAAATAAACTTATTTCATTAAGTCCGGATGGTGACTTAAAAATTTGGGAATTTCCATCCTCTGAAAATGTTTTATGGCGTTCTGCCTATGGGAATTTCACAAATAATAAGGTTTCCTCAATATTCCTAAGTGAACCGGTAACATTTGACTATGCCCTTTTAAACAAAGATGAAACCTATAACTGGCCCAACCCGGCAATTGATGAAACTAACATTCGGTTTCAAACAAGTTCGCCCGCTGAAATGAGCATAAAAATAGCTACTTTGAGCGGGCGGCTTATTTACAGTAACCAGTTCCAAAGCCAGGGTATTTCAGCCGAAGATATTCTTATCGACACTTCAAGCTGGGCAAGTGGGGGCTATTTTGCCGTTGTAGAGGCTACAAGCGGTAATCTTACAGAACGAAAAGTAATCAACATCGCCATAGTTAGATAATTGAAAGGTTTCTGTACATATCGTCCATTATTTCTACTACTGTTCCCTTACCTGCTATGTATTCAATTTGATACCTTGCATGCGCAGATCAGTCCTTCATCACTCGACTATCCTTACAATCACTTATCCTGGTACACCATTGAGACTGAGAACTTCATGGTCCATTATCAGGAGGGAAACAGTAGAACAGCCCAGCTGGTGGCGGCCATTTCTGACGAAATTTATGAACCAATTACTTCACTGTACAGCTATCTGCCTGAACGAAAAATTAGCATCATACTGAGAGACCGGGAAGATCACTCTAATGGTGCCGCCTTTTTTTACGACAACAAAATTGAGATATGGATTCCTGCTCTCGATACTCCTCTGAGAGGAACACACCAATGGCTTCAAAATGTTATTACCCATGAATTTACACACATGGTTCAACTTGGTGCATCTATGCACCGTTCGCAGAGGCTACCGGCAATCTACTTTCAATGGTTAAATTACGAAGATGTTCGCAGGCCCGATATTTTGTATGGCTTTCCGAATGGAATCATTACATACCCATTCTCCGGTGTACGTATTCCTGTTTGGTTTGCTGAAGGTACTGCCCAGTTTATGCGAGAACATATCTACTTTGATTTTTGGGATACCCATCGAGATATGATTCTGCGTACACGAATACTTTCCGACTCCTATCTCAAACTTGATGAAATGGCTACATTTGCCTCAAAAAATTCACTGGAAAGAGAAACCATCTATAACCAGGGGTTTAAATTTACCACATATCTATCAGATCGGTTCGGTGAACAAATTTTGGCAGATCTGTCTCATACAGCAGCCAGCACCGGAATAAGCAACTTCAATCGGGTTATTGAAAAAACTACTGATATCCCTGCTCAGCAACTATTTGATGATTGGATAAATGAACGGCGAGCATTCTACTTGAATCAAATCGATACACTTACCATAACCGAGACTAAATCGGTAGAAGAAGACGGTTTTTTCAACTTTTATCCACAGATTAGGAACGGTACACTTGCCTACCTGACAAACAGAAAACGCGATTTTGGAAGAACTGCACTTGTATTGATTAAGAATGGTGAAGAAATTGAAGTAGATGAACCAAACGGTTCCAGCTTTCTAAATCCGGTTCAACAATATTCAAAACTGCATAGTGTAAACTCAAACGCTACGCTCGATTTTATAAGTAACCGGTTTAGTTTCTCTCCTGATGGAAAGCAGATTGCCTACAGCAGAGCGAGAAAAAATCGTTTTGGTGAAACCTATCAGGATATCTACATCTACAGTACAGATACTGAATCCCGTTCAAAAATAACCCATAGCGCCCGAATTCAAGATCCTGACTGGCATCCATCAGATAATAAACTTGTTGCGGTGCAACTGAGTGACGGTACTCAAAATCTCGTGCTCGTGGATCTCAATAATAATTCAGTTGAAAAACTCACCAATTTTTCATCAGGTGAAACCATTTATGCACCTGTCTGGAGCTCAACAGCCGATAAAATTTACTATACGAAAGCTGCCGGCGGAAATCGTAATATCCACCGTTTTGATTTGATCTCAAATCAATCCACTCCACTACTCCCTTTCTCATCGGCTGACAATCGAGATATATGGGAAGATCCCGCCACACAAAACATCTATTTTTCATCCGATGTTACCGGTATTTTTAATATTTACAGAATGTCTCCGGATTACGATTCCATCGAACAGATCACAAATGTTATTGGTGGTGCATTTATGCCTTTTCTACATGAGGAGCATCTTTATTTTTCAGAGTATAAAGCTGATGGGTATAAAATTTCGAAGCTGCAACACTCCATGTTTTCCGATGTAACTAATGATATTTCTCAATGGGATACAGGTTATACCGAAAGATCACACAAAGACCTTTACTCTCTGGCTCAGAATTTTCCCTCTATAGATTTTGATAACCAATCTGAAGACCAAATGTTCAGATTAACCGAACAGCACCCTGAATGGCAATGGAGGCCTTACACTGAAACCACCACAGGGTTAAGTATTTACCCGGTTATTCGTTTTGATAATTACACAAAATTAAAAGGCAGCAACTCAAAATTACTTACAGAAACACGCTTTGGAAATTTAGGGCAGAATTTATGGAGAGATATGAAGGCAGGCGCCTATTTTGAGTCCCGCGATGTTATCGAATCATTGTCCATATTTGGCGGTGCCCTGCTTGGTTGGGGGTCACTCCCATCCGATGGACTTACCGGATTTCTGTCTCCCACCCGCCTAAATAATATGGACAGAGACCTGTTTCTAATATTGGACTATCGTGGTCTCCCCTTTTTAAAACGAAGCTGGTCGCCAACAATCAGTGTTGAACTATACAACATAAAACGTAATGTTCGTGATGGAATTTCGATTGAAGAGTTCCCGTGCACATCCTGTCTGCCTGTAGAGCGATCCATCGATATACGTTACAATATGTGGGAAGCAAACCTATTTCTCAGAAGTAAGCTTAATTCATGGAGTTTGCTGGAGTTAGGTGCTTCATATTCGCCTTATAGCGTAAACATAGACGGATTTTTCTCTCAGGAATTTAACGAATTTATTCCCGGATCTACTTCCGAATATTTTCGAGGCAGCACCTATTCAGTTTCATACATTATGGATGCAACCATACCAACTATTCATTATGATATTGCACCAACCGGTATCAAAGGTAATTTTACATACCGATATCAACCGGGAAGGCTTCTGCAGGAATTTGAAGTGAATGATGGTGTACTTTCGCCGGTCTATTCAAGTGATTATAATCACTCTCTTGAATTCAGAAGTCGGTTTGGGTTTACCCTTAGCCAAACCATCAATACCTTACTAACCACAAGAGCTTTTACTTATCTAAACTCGCCCGATGATTTCTTCTACCTCGACTACACAGGAGGGTTGAGCGGTATGATGTCTTACCCATACTTTGCCCTGGGCGGACAGCGTACGTTTTTTTCCAGAGTATCGTTATTAAAACCTGTGTTAACATCCATAAACCGACAGTTAAACGCATACACACTCGATAAAGTTTTTGGGCATCTCTTTTTTGAAACAGGTAATGGATGGGGTGGGCCTCTGAATATAGGCAACAATTTAAAAACCGGATTAGGTGCTGAATTAAGGTTTTCCTTTAATAGTTACTATCTTTTTCCAATGAAATTTTTCGTGAACTCAACTTATGGCCTTAACCGCTTCGATGTAACGCTGCCATCTGACTTTATCTCCACTTCCGGTGTTGAAAGAATTCAATACGGCAGAGAATTTTTATTCTATTTTGGATTAACGTTCGATTTTGATGTACTATGAAAACATCACTCCATCTGTTGATTTTTCTATTCTTTCCTGTACTACTCTACTCACAAGTAGATATCTATCACCATGAGCTTCCGGCAGCAAAAGTAAAAGAGAGTGATTCTACCCAACAATTTTATCACATCGTAACTCCTGTGTTATTAAGAGAACCGCTTCTATCAGGTGATCTTCCTAACAGATCGTTTACAGAAAGTTCTGCATTTCCCTTTTTTAGTTCTCTGTTTATTCCCGGAACAGGGCAAATGATCAACAGAAACTGGTGGCGGTCGGGGGTATACCTTGCCGTTGAAGCTGCAAGTATCTATCTGGCCATTGATTACAGAAACCGGGGAATTTCAGGTGAGCGCAATTACGAACGTTGGGCCGACCAAAACTGGAGTGTGGTTCAATATTCGAACTGGTTGGTAGAATATCATGAAGTTCATGGTATTAACAATCCCTATCTCGATGATTTAATACAAATACTTCAAGGAGCTGAGGCCGCTTTCGATACGGGAATTGATTGGAATAAAATCGATTTAACCATTCTTCGAAATGTTGAACGAAACACCCCTTATATTACCACAGATGATCTTGCTGCCAGTAATTTTTCACATGTTTTGCCAGATTATGGCTCCCAACAGTATTATGAACTGATTGCAAAATATTATCAATACCAAGCCGGCTGGCGCGACTATGACAACTTTCACAACAACCTAGGACATACAGGTACAATGTTCAATGAGCGATATAGAATTGAAAGAAATGGTGCCTATGCAAGCCCGTTGTTTTATGATGGTGTTAATTTTGCCAGCCAGTTTAACAGTGATTTCAGGCGCAGCGGATATTTTGTGTCACTTTTAATTGCTAATCACGTTATTTCCGCTTTTGATGCGTATTTTACAGTACAATTGAAACAAAATCGGGTTCAGGCTACTTCAACCATGCTGCCCGGGCGGCATTTTGTTCTTAATTACAGATTTTAAATCACTCTACTGATCAAAAAGATGAAATCAATCACACAAAAAATTTTCAGCAAGAAAGTATTTTATGCAGCGGGAGCATTTGTCGGTACAGCGATTGCAATTGCTATTTTATTCGATCTCTTCATTATGCCCCAATACACCAACTATAATAAGGGAATTACTGTACCTGATGTAACAAAATTATCCCTGGAAGATGCCGAATTTTTACTTGAGCGATATGGGCTTCGGCATGAGGTTCACGAACGAAGAGCAAACTCCGTATATCCGGCAAACTATATAATTGACCAGGCTCCTGCGCCCAATCAAATCGTAAAACCAAACAGAAAGGTTTATCTCACCGTAAACACGGCTGTAACACCTCAAACTGTAGTTCCTGATGTTGTGAATATGTCTCTTAGAAATGCGGAGATTCAGCTCGAAAATCACGGATTGGTTGTAGGTACAAGAAGTTATGAATCATCGCGATTTCGAAACACCATTTTGCGGCAGTCTGTAGCTGCAGGCGACACTGTCTCCCGGGGAACTGTTGTTAATCTGGCTGTTAGTGATGGCTTAGGTTCCCGAATGGTAAACGTACCTGATGTTGAGGGAATGCGGTTGTCAGAAGCCCAGCAAACAATTATCAGAGCGGGATTACGTGTGGGTGAAATCAGGTTTCAACCCAGCAGAGATCAGGCCCCAAATACCATAATTGATTATTCTCCTCGAGAAGAACAACTTACTGAGGGGCAATCAATTATGCTAATTGTGTCAGAACGGTTTGATGCCCGTGAAGAAGTTGAAGAAGGTGCAATAATTGATGATACTACCTCCGTAAATCAACCACCACCTAATGAAGATGAACAATAGAAAACTGACACATGAACTTTGATTTGCCAATTTTAGCACCTTCCATTCTTGCTGCCGATTTTTCAAAACTTGGCAGCGAAATTCAAACTTGTATCGAATCAGGTATTCAGTGGATTCATTGTGATATTATGGACGGTCATTTTGTACCTAATATCAGTTATGGCCCTTCCATTGTAAAAAGTGTTCGGGTAACAGCTCCCGATACTTTTCTCGATGTACATTTAATGATTGAAAATCCGGATAATTTTATTGAAGATTTTGTGGATTCCGGTGCCGATCTCATTTCAGTACACTATGAAGCCTGCCCCCATCTGCACAGAACAATTCAGAATATTAAATTGAATGGATGTATGGCGGGTGTTGTTGTAAATCCCGCAACAAGCATCGAACTGTTAAAACCCATACTTTCTGATGTAGATCTTGTTTTAATTATGAGCGTAAATCCAGGGTTTGGTGGTCAGGCATTTATCGAATCAAGTTTTCAAAAAGTAAAAGATTTAGCCCGTGTACGAAATGAAATGAATCTCGGTTTTTTAATTGAAATTGATGGTGGTGTTGGTAAACATAATATTTCTGAGCTCTCACAAGCAGGTACGGATGTACTTGTAGCCGGTAGCAGTGTTTTTAAAACTGATGATATTCCGAAAAGAATTTCAGAACTGATGCATTTAGCAGGTATCGGGGCAGGAAAAATAGCCTGATTCCTAAACATTATAAATCTTATATAAAGCTTAATACTTATCGAAACAGAACAACAATTTTCTGAAGAAATCATCTTCATTGAAAAGATAGATCCGCTGGTTTTACTCGGCCTGAATGATGAACATTTACGTCAGCTCGATAAAGTTTTTCCTTCCTCAAAACTTACCGCCCGTGGTAACAGGGTTAAGATATTGGGACCCGAATCAGAAGTTGAACTCATCAAAGAGATTATAAAAGAAATTATTAAAGTTTCTGCCAAAAAAGGAGAACTTCACTCATCTGATGTTACCACTATTCTCGCACTCGCAAATAGAATTGAAGGAAAATCCTCGCTGAGAAATGAGCCGGTATTTAATCAGAATACAGGCGACATTATTTTACATACCCACACCGGTGAGGCAGTTGCTGCAAAAACACCAGGCCAGCGGGCAATTGTAAAAGCCTCAGAAAACAATGACATTTTGTTCGCTATTGGTCCCGCTGGCACAGGAAAAACCTACACATCAGTTGCACTTGCAGTAAAGGCTTTAAAAGAACGTAAAGTAAAAAAGATCATTCTTGCACGCCCGGCAGTTGAGGCCGGCGAAAATCTTGGTTTTTTACCGGGAGACCTGAAAGAAAAAATTGATCCTTACTTACGACCGCTTTATGATGCTTTGGAAGAGATGATCGAATTTGATAAACTGGAGTTTCAGCTTGCAAAGAATGTAATTGAAATTGCGCCTCTTGCATACATGCGTGGAAGAACATTGAACAATGCATTTGTAATCCTTGATGAAGCTCAAAATGCCACAAATACGCAGATGAAGATGTTTCTCACTCGGATTGGTTTTAACAGTCGTGCCATCATCACAGGAGATGTTACACAGACTGATCTTCCCCAAAAACAGCAATCGGGACTTATATCCATTCAAAACATTTTAAAAAATATTGAAGGAATCTCTTTTGTTTACCTGGATCAGAAAGATGTGGTTCGCCATAAACTGGTTCGGGATATTATCGATGCTTACGAAAAATTTGAGAATAAGAAGTAAATTGCCTGTCCACTCATTATGATCAATTCAAAAGTAGTGCCGCTCTATGAAGGCACTTTTTCAGTGGCAATCGATAAGAAATTTAATCGAATCGAAAAAGGAGAACCTCCCGCAAAAGGAGCTTTAAAACTATCTATTAATCCATTCTTAATTACTTCAGGCGAGCAAAACATACTATTTGACACAGGAATTGGAGACCTTCTTGGAGAAAACACATCCATAGAAACTTTACTCGATAATCTTTCTGATCATGGTTTATCCGATTATGAAATCACTGATATATTTATAAGCCATCTGCATTTCGATCACATGGGCGGACTTGCAAACCGTGCTAATGGCTACTGGGAGCTTACATTTCCATATGCAAATATCTGGGTATCAGAGAATGGATGGAAAAAATTGCACACCGTAATCAATGAAACAGAGAGTGAAAATAATCAGGATTTCTTCCATTTTATTGACTCTATGGCAAACATCCATTTTCTTTCTGATGATGATTCACCGGTAAATAATGTATCAACAAAAACTATTGGAGGACATACTGAATTTCACCAGGCACTTTTCTTTGATGATGGTAACATTCGCTGCCTGATGGCCGGCGATGTGATTGGACGAAGGATATCCATCAACCGAAATTTTGCAGCTAAATATGATTTTTTACCTAAACAGA
>SLGA01000245.1 GCA_007123985.1 Balneolaceae bacterium
GGGTTAAAGCCAAAAAAAAAGCCCCGATCTTTTTAGAGATCGGGGCTGCGAATAAGTCCTTTTGTAGAATTAACTACACAGATATATCACGCGCCCCACGGGCGGCGACGGCGAAGAATAGAAGTAGTATTCTCTGTGTTGTAATTCATAGCTTAGAAATTCGTTCTATTAAAAATGAATCGCAAGTTTTTTTTCGTCTGTTTCTCAAAAACTATTTAGCACACTAACTTCAGTGCCTATTGTTCTCAAAAAGTGGTACTATGTTTTATGTGCCAATTGTTTCAAAAATGTAAGAAAGAGGAACCAAACGGGCACTTTTTAAATTCTATCTAACATCATGATCAACAAAAATTTTATTCTCGCCGCAATATTATTTCTGTCAGGAGCAGCATTAGCCCTGCAAGACACAACAACACATGCAGATACCTCTGCTGTTTTGAATTCGGATAGCGGACAAACTACTGTTAGCATTATTCGGGTTGAGGGAACCATTGGGCCAACAAGCACTCAGTACATTGAAAGAGGGCTCAGAAAATCGATTGAAAATGGGGACGAAGTCTTTATCATTGAACTGGACACTCCCGGCGGCCTTCTCGATTCCACCCAGGATATAGTACAAGCATTGTTAGGCACAGAACACCCAACTGTTGTATATGTATCGCCCCGCGGGGCAAATGCCGGTAGTGCCGGTACATTTATTACAATGGCTGCACATGTTGCAGCTATGGCACCAGCTACAAATATTGGTGCTGCATCCCCGGTAGCAATGGGTGGTGGTGAAATGGATACAGTAGCACAAAAAAAAATCTTTAATTTTTCAGAAAGCTACATCGAATCGATCGCCGAACAGAGGGAAAGAAATGCAGAATGGGCGAAATCTGCAGTAAGAGATGGGGCATCCATCACCGCAACCGAAGCTCTCGAAATTAATGTAATTGATATTATTGCGGATGATCTGCAGGACCTGCTCAATCAACTCGATGGCATGGAGATTGAAGGTAAAACACTTCGCACCAGAGATGCGGATACAACCCGGATTCCGCAAACTCTTGCCGAAATATTCTTCAGTTTTATCCTGAGACCTGAAGTTATGCTTATTCTTACCCTTGTAGCCATTTACGGAATTATCGGTGAAGTGACCAACCCCGGTGGTATTGTGCCCGGTGTAGCAGGTGTAATTGCGCTTATTCTTTTACTCTACGGTGTGGCAGCCATGCCAATTAACATTGCAGGATTTATATTGATCGGCCTTGCTATTATATTGTTTGTGGCGGAAGCATTTACGCCGGCATTTGGACTATTAATAACAGGAGGAGCCGTGGCTTTCTTTTTAGGTGCATTGATGTTATTTCAGGATCTGCCCGATGAGATGCAGATTTCATTGCTATGGTTAATACCGGCAACTCTGCTAACCACCGCATTTTTTGCGTGGATAGTTACTTACGGTATCAAATCTCTCTTTAACCCTGCACGAACAGGGCTTGAAGCAACCATTGGAAAAACAGCAGAGGTTACAGATTCCATTCTCCCGGGACAAACCGGCCGAGTTTTCTTTGATGGCGAATATTGGACAGCCGAAAGCGATACTCCCCTCAATGAGGGTGATATCAGTGAAATTGTTGAATTTTCCGGACTGCGGGTAAAGGTAAAACCCGCATCAAAACAGGCGCTTGATGAAAACAAACCTGAAAAACCACGATAAGTCGGAAATTTTCCACAGCCACGTGCCAAATTATTATATATTCAGGCATTGAAAAAAGAACGTACAACGATACATTTTAATTAAACAAACGGAGCAAATTTTATGGACGATCCAGGAGCGATTACCAATATGTTAGTTTGGGTTATTACGATAGTAATATTCCTGTCGGTTTTTCTGCCGCAAATGTTCAAAATTATGAGGGAATACGAGCGTGGTGTTGTATTTCGTCTCGGTAAATTCCAATCCACCAAAGGGCCCGGACTTATCATTCTGATTCCCTTCATTGATAAGGTAGAGCGTGTTGATCTTCGTGTACTCACCATTAATGTGGAGCGACAGGAAGTGATTACAAAGGATAACGTAACCGTTCATGTAGATGCCATCACCTTTTTCCGGGTGGTTGATGCTGAACGTGCAATCATTCAGGTTGAGCGATATATTGCTGCTACCTCAATGCTTGCCCAAACAACACTTCGAAGTGTACTTGGCCAGTTTGAACTTGATGAACTTCTTGCAGAACGAGATAAAATCAACAAGCAAATACAAGACATTATTGATCGCCAGACAGATCCATGGGGCATTAAGGTGGTATCTGTTGAGGTGAAAGATGTGATTCTTCCTGAAACCATGAAGCGCGCTATGGCCCGACAGGCTGAAAGTGAGCGTGACAGACGTGCGAAAATTATTAATGCACAGGGTGAATTTGAAGCTGCAACCAAGCTTGTGGAAGCCGGTGCAATGATTGAGAAAACACCTACCGCACTCCAGCTCAGATATCTCCAGACTATGGTAGAAATCAGCAGTGAGAATGCAACCTTCACCTACGTTCCATTCCCAATGGAGTTCCTGGAATCATTCAGGCCTCAGGCGAAAGATAAAAAAGATAAAGAGTAGTTTTTATATGGCTCAGCTAAAAAACCCGGTTCAATTGTTGGATCGGGTTTTTTATTTTGTGCCATAATTCATTCAGTTTCAAACCAAAACAATTCCAGCTATTATGAAATTTGCCGCATATATCCTTCTCATCTCCTCAATTCTGTTAATAGCCTGTAATCAGCCTCAAAACAATAAAGCTGAATGGGCACTTGCTCTGCACGGTGGTGCCGGAACCATTTCAAAAGACATTCCCGATACGCTGAAACAGCAGTATTATGATGGGCTTCGTCAGGCACTTCGGGCCGGTGAAATTATACTTCGGGAGGGTGGATCGGCATTAGATGCTGTGGAGTATGTGGTTCGAAACCTTGAAGACAACCCGCTTTTTAATGCCGGGAAAGGATCGGTATTTACAGCTGAAGGCAAGCACGAGCTGGATGCCGCCATTATGGATGGAAGCACACTTGCAGCCGGTGCCCTCACCGGCCTTACAACCGTAAAAAATCCGGTTACCCTTGCACGAATGGTTATGGAAGACTCTCCCCACATTTTCTTCTCTGGTGTTGGAGCAGAAGAGTTTGCCAATCAAACCGATGTGGAACGGGTTGAAAACGAATACTTCTTTACCGAAACACGCTATCAGCAGTGGCAGCGTGCCCAAACGGATAATGCGCAAAATTTTCCAAAGGCAGAATGGACCGAAGGAGACTATTATGGAACCGTTGGTGCCGTAGCACTTGATAAAAACGGAAACCTTGCAGCAGCCACTTCAACCGGTGGCATGACCAATAAACAGTTTGGCCGGGTGGGTGATGTACCCATCATCGGCTCCGGTACGTTTGCCAATCATGTAGCTGCAATTTCTGCAACAGGATGGGGAGAGCAGATTATGCGAAATGTATCTGCAACAACCATCGCCAACTACATGGAATTTACAGGCTCTTCACTTGAACAGGCCCTTGATTTTGTGCTCACCGAACGGCTAAATCCCGGAGATGCCGGTTTTGTAGCTGTAGATGCTGATGGAAATATCTCCATGAAAATGAATACCGAGGGAATGTATCGAGGCTCTGTTGATTCAAGAGGAAACAGAGTGGTTATGATTTGGGAAGATGAATAGAGTGTTTTCTCTTTAAAAAACCAGGTGTTTAACAGCTATGGCATTCAGACAATTTGTCAAAGATTTAGTTGAGAACGAAGAGCAAGGCAAAGGCCGAATCTTCAATCTCTCCATCAAAGTGCTGATTATCCTGTCGATGATCAGTATTTCTCTGGAAACACTGCCCGATATGAGGCCGGAGTTCATCAGAAGACTCTACCTTTTTGAGGTATTCAGTGTTATTATTTTTTCGATTGAATACATTGCCCGAATTTATGCCGCAGATAAGAAACTAAAATTCATATTCAGTTTTTATGGACTCATTGATCTGCTTGCCATTCTGCCTTTTTATCTGACCCTCGGATTTGATCTGCGCTCCCTTCGCGCATTCCGCCTGCTGCGCTTGGTTCGTATTCTAAAATTTACCCGTTACAATGCCGCATTTAACCGAATGGGAGAAGCTTTCAGATCCATTCAATCTGAACTGAGCATTTTCTTTATCATTATACTATTCGTACTCTACCTCTCAGCTCTGGGTATTTACTATTTCGAAAATCCGGTTCAACCCGATCAATTTAAGTCTGTTTTCCACAGCCTTTGGTGGGCAGTGGCCACACTTACCACCGTTGGTTATGGCGATGTGTACCCTGTTACGGTTGGTGGTAGAATATTTACCTTTGTGATGCTGATGGTTGGCCTGGGGCTTATTTCCGTGCCTACCGGGCTCATTGCATCGGCCATGACAAAACTTGTATCAAAAGAAGAGGAATAAATGCAATCTATCGATAAAATTACGCTTGAGAGAATAAAAACAGCAGACCATCAAGAGGTACGGGAGCTGATGAAAAAATGCTATCCCAAAATTCAGGATCCCTCTTGGAGTAAAAAAGAGCTCAAAAAGCTCACAACCATTTTTCCTGATGGCCAGGTTGTTATTAAAGTGGATGGAAAAATTGTAGCCTGCGCGTTATCCATCATCATACCATACAAGCTGTTTGATGATAAGCACAAATACCTCGATATAACCGGAAACGACACCTTCAATACACATACCATAGATGGAGATACACTTTACGGGCTCGACCTGATGGTACATCCGGATTATAGGGGGTTGCGCCTGGGACGCCGGCTGTACGATTACCGAAAAGAGCTATGCGAAGAGCTGAACCTTAAAAGTATTGTGTTTGGCGGGCGCCTGCCGAATTTCCACAAGTTTGATGACATCTCGGCAAAAGAGTATATCGATAAAGTAAAACGAAAGGAGATTCACGATCCTGTTCTTAATTTTCAGCTCTCTAATGATTTTTTTGTTAAACGGGTTGTAAAGAATTATCTGCCGGAAGATGAAGCATCCGAATCGTACGCGGCGCTTCTGGAGTGGGCCAACATCTATTACGCCAAACCAACCAAAGTTTACAAGCCAGAAAAATCTGTGGTTCGCCTGGGGCTGGTACAATGGGGAATGCGTCCCTACAAAGATTTTAACGATCTGACTGAACAGATCGAATACTTTGTGGATGCCGTTTCGGGTTACAGAGCCGATTTTGCGCTTTTTCCCGAATACATCAATGCCCCGCTGATGGCGGAATTCAATCACTTATCCGAACCCGAAGCCATTAGAAAGCTTGCAGGGTACACAGACCGGATGCGGGATGTTTTTGCCGAGTTTGCCATCACATACAATACCAACATCATAACAGGCAGCATGCCGGAGTTTATAGACGATACACTGCTGAATGTGGGTTATCTCTGCAAACGTAACGGCGAAATTGAACGATATGAAAAAATCCATGCCACCCCCGATGAAGTAAAAGTATGGGGAATGAATGGTGGTACCCAAATCAAAACCTTTGATACCGATGCCGGAAAAATCGGGATACTAATCTGTTATGATGTTGAATTTCCCGAGCTCAGCCGTCTGCTGGCACTTGAAGGGATGGATATTCTCTTCGTGCCGTTTCTCACCGACACCCAAAACGGATACTCCCGCGTTCGCAATTGCGCCATGGCACGAGCCATTGAAAATGAGTGTTATGTTGCCGTGGCCGGAAGTGTGGGTAACCTCCCGAAAGTGCATAATATGGATATCTCCTTTGCGCAGTCGGTTGTGTTTACACCATGCGATTTTTCCTTCCCTACAAACGGCATAAAAGCCGAGGCTACACCCAACACAGAGATGATATTAATTGTGGATGTTGATCTTGATCTGCTAAAAGAACTGCATGAACAGGGCAGTGTGCGCACAATGAAAGACCGCCGCACCGATCTCTACGATCTGAAATTAAAAAAGAGTTCATCTAAATAACCGGAGAGCTTTTTCTTTGAATTTGGTAACAATTACTTAATTTGTATATCAAGCATATAAATGGGGATATTTAGATTCTGTACGATTACTGATTTGATTTGAGGTAAAATCTGTAGATGACATATACATTTTTCGATTTCTTACAACTGGTTGGGGCGCTTGGGATTTTCATTTTCGGGATGAAAATATTCAGTGATGGATTGCAGAAAGTTGCCGGATCAAAACTCCGTTCTATATTAAAAGGAATGACCACCAATCGCTTTCGTGGTATTCTCACTGGAATTGGCGCAACAACTATTACGTAGTCTTCAACTACCACTACGGAAATGGTGGTTAGTTTTGTAAATGCCGGCCTCATTACCTTTATCGAATCAACCGGGGTAATTATGGGTGCCAACATTGGCACAACCGTTACTGCCTGGATGGTATCAATTTTCGGCTTCCAGATGAGAATTACACCGGTGGCCATCAGTATGATTGGGCTGTTCTTCCCGTTTCTTTTCTTTGGCCGGGAAAAATTGCGCAATCTTGCCGAAGCAATGATCGGTTTTGGTATACTTTTTATAGGCCTTGAATTTATAAAAGATGCCGTGCCCAATATTCAGGAAAATCAAGAGATGTTTGCCTTTCTGGATTCTTTCACCGGTTTTGGATTTGCATCTATCCTGCTCTTTGTATTAGTAGGAACCGTTCTTACACTGTTAACACAATCCTCTTCTGCAGCTACCGCAATAACACTTGTAATGCTTTTTGAGGGGTGGATCAGCTTCCCCATTGCTGCTGCTATGATACTTGGTGAAAATATTGGTACTACCGTAACCGCGAATATTGCCGCTCTTATTGGAAATGTGCACGCCAAACGTGCTGCCAGATTTCACCTTATTTTCAATGTGATTGGTGTTACCTGGATGCTCTTCTTGATAAACCCGTTTTTGATTGGTATAGATAACATCATGCAATATTTCGTGCCGGGTGTTGGATCCATGTTCGATGCAACAGAAGAGGCAAGAGCTGCGGCAACTCTGGGTATATCCCTGTTTCACACCACATTTAATGTATTGAATGTACTGTTGTTATTCGCATTCGTACCTGCAATAATCCGCTTTGTTGAGCGCATTCAAAAAGACAAAGACAAAGCAGATATGGCGTTCCGTCTTCAATATATTTCAGGCGGTCTTATGTCTTCGGCCGAACTTTCGATTGCACAGGCTCACAAAGAGATTGAGCTCTTCGGTAAACTCATAGAAAAAATGCACTACAGCTTTTCCGGTCTGTTTTTTAAGAAGCAGAAAAAGCAGGAGAAGTTTCTGAAGAAGATAGAAAAAAGAGAACAAATCACGGATAATATCGAACTTGAGATATCTGAATACCTTACTCAGATATCATCATCAACACTTTCTAAAGAAGCCACTCGTAAAATTCGCTCCATGCACAGCATTATCAATGATCTTGAACGAGTTGGTGATCTTTATTATCAGATGTCTAAAACATTTGAAGATATGATGGATCTTGAAGTTGCCCTTCCAAAAGAAGCTGTTATTGAAGTAAGCGAATATCTTGATGTGATACTCAAAGCGATCAAGCTCATGAGGGAAAATATGCGTGAAAATAATGGTGCTGTTAATCTTGATAAAGCCATTGAACTTGAAAATGAGATCAACGCCACTCGCGATAAAATGAAAGAGGCCCATTATCATCGGCTTGAGCAAGGAATTTACACATCACAAGCAGGCGTAATCTTTTTAGACTACATCACTCGCCTCGAAAAAATTGGTGATCACATCTTTAATGTGCAGGAAGCACTGGCCGGAAGAAAACTAAAAACGCATTCCGAAATGCTTGTAGGCAGGTAAAAAATGAGTTTTCAATCCTTTTTCTGAGCCAGTACGTTCAAGCCGTGCTGCAACAGCTGCTCTGTAGTGTGAACAAACTTTTCTCCAAGCTTCGCTTCAAGATCTTCAACTGCTTTATTATATGTTATGGTTAGCTCGGCAGCAAGCTTTTCAGCTTTGGGCGTGAGCTGAAGCAGAGCAATACGGCCATTTTTACTTTTCTCAAGCAAATCCATTTTTACCAATTTTTGAACAAATCTTGTAATCGTAGAAGGGGCAAGGTTCATATTCTCTGCCAAGGCCTTTTGGGTGACTTCTCCTTCTTTATGGACCAGAATTATCAGCTCTATGTAAGATGTGGCAAGATTAAAGTGCTTAAAATAAGCATCAAAATGTGCAGAAATTTCGCGACTGAATGAATTGGTTATTGCATGCATATTGATCTGTTTAATTGTATATACAATAATTTATTAGATTTTATCCAAATTTCAAGCACTTTTTTCGAAATACAATCAAGAGTCAAATCACATTTCAAATTCATACGCTTTATACCGATCTTACACTTTCAATCATTTTCTATGTACAGAGTTCAGCTAAAAAATTTTGAGGGTCCGCTTGATCTGCTTCTCTTTTTCATCAAAAGAGATGAACTCAATATTTATGATATCCCCATCTCTCACATAACTAAAGAATTTCTGGACTACATCCGGCTGATGGAAGAACTTGATCTCGATGTCGCCAGCGAGTTTATCTACATGGCAAGCATTTTGATGGCGATAAAAGCCCGAATGATGCTACCTCTCGATAAAGATGAAGATGAAGAACTTGACGAAGATGATCCTCGTTACGAGCTGGTGCAAAAACTGCTGGAGTACAAGCGATATAAAGAGATGGCAGAGAAACTCACCATAATTGATGAAGAGACGCAAAAAAAATACTATCGCGGTTATTTCGACGCAGACGATGTGGAAAAACAGGCCAGCGGCGAAGCCCTGAAAGATGTAACCCTTTTCGACCTGATTGGCGCATTCAGAAAAGTTCTTGCTGATATGCAGCGCCAGACAACCTATCACAGGGTTGAAAAAGTAAAGCTCACCGTTGAGCAACAATCAGAATACATTATACAATCTTTGCAAAAACGGGGCCGTACATCTTTCATCCAGTTTTGTGCAGAACTTAAAAACCGACTTGCCGTTGTAGTAACATTTCTTGCTGTGCTTGAAATGCTTAAGGAACAGCAAATTAACTTGTTCATAGAAAACGAAGACCCTACTCAGTTTTACATCGATCTTAAGCCCGTTGATGAAATTATAGGACAACCAAACAGCGTTAAAACAGACTCATGAAAAAAATACTCTTAATCCCGGCAATCCTAATACTTATTGGTTGTGCCGGTACAGCATCGATTACCTATAATACCTCAACCGATGAATTGCTTACATTCGGCAACTCCATCGATACCAGCTTTTTAATGCAACATCTGGAAGTGATAGCCCACGACAGTCTCGAAGGGCGTGGCACAGGCACAGCCGGCCTTGACAAAACCGCAGATTACATCGCTCATTTTTACAGTGGCCTTGAATTGACCCCAAAAGGTGATGATAGCGGCTGGTTTCAGTATTTCAACCTGAATGCAACCATTACCGACAGCCTTGTCTATTCCACCTATAGAATTGAAGGAGCTGATACACTATTGGTAAACCATACTGTTGAAGCGTACGATTCCTTCAGCGATTACTACCGAACTTTTGGCGGGTCTATACCTGTTTCTGAAGAAATTGTATTTGTAGGATTTGGAATAAATGACGAAAGCAGGAATGTGCAACACCTTGAGAGTGATGAAATTTCCGGCAAATGGGTGATGATGTTTGAGGATATGCCATACATCGTTGAGGGTGATACACTCATCAATCCGCAAATAAGCGCCAACGACCGCCTCAGATATTTGCTGCGGGATCATAACGTGAGCGGCATTCTGATGATTACCGACAAATCCGAAACAGAATTTAATGAACTGGCTTCACTGCATGGAAGAATGCTTGGTAATCCGGAAAATCTCAGTCTCGAATATCGGGATGATTTGCGAGCAGGAAGTGGTTTTCCCATCGGTTTTATGAATGTGAGCCCGCGACTGGCAGCAGAAATTCTTGGGCTTAACGGACCGGCAGAAATTGAACAAAAGCGGGAACAAACCATTCAAAATATTACATCATTCAGGCCACAAAGTACCGGATATTTGCTCGATTACAAGCCGTACATGCACTCCGGTACAATCGAAACTCAGAACATACTGGCATATCTTGAAGGAGCTGATCCTGAGTTGAAAGAAGAAGTACTTGTCCTAATGGCGCACTACGATCATGTTGGCATTGGCCAGCCCGACAGTTCAGGTGATATGATTTACAATGGCGCTGATGACAATGGCAGTGGTACCGTGGCACTTATGGCCATAGCAAATGCTCTTAGTAATGCGCGATCACAGGGGTTTAAACCAAAAAGAAGTATTCTTTTCCTGCATGTTTCGGCAGAAGAAGTTGGGCTTCTCGGATCCAGATATTACTCCGATCATCCTGTTATCCCTATTGAAAAAACAGTTGCCAATTTTAATGCTGATATGATTGGCCGCAGTGATCCTCAAAACATAGAATCAGGCGATACTGATTACGTGTATCTGATTGGAGGAGAAATTATCTCATCCGGGTTAGACAGCCTTGTTACTGCAGCAAATCAACAGAGTGTAAATATGAGGCTGGATCGCAGATATAATGATCTTTCTGATCCGAATCAGTTTTACAGGCGGAGTGACCATTGGAACTTCGGGCGCCTCAGTGTGCCGTTTGTCTTCTTCTTTACCGGAGTTCATGAAGATTACCATCAGCCATCTGATACCTTCGATAAAATTGAGTTTGATAAATACAGGCGTGTCGTTCAGCTGATCTATTCATCTTCAATTATGGTATCCAATTACGATGGGAGGCCGGTCGTTGACAATCAGGAGTTTATTGATATTACTGGCAGTATGCCCCGATAACTAAATACGGGCCACTATTGGCTTATTGTGTATGAACCCTGATGAACTTTTTTTCCCCCTGGATGATGTAACCATTGAGCAAGTAGATGTGCCAAAAAACATCCATAGCCCGCTTTTCTCAAACAGCTGGATGGAAATCAACGAGAATGAGTTTCGTATGGAGGTTAAGAATGTAGGTGTTTTTTATGCAGGCCATGGGCAGCTTGTTCAATTTTCGCCTGAACCAGATGCCTCAAATTCTTCTTTAGAGCTTTATCTCAACGGCTCAGTTTACGGAGCGATACTCCATCAGCGAAAGATTCTCCCCATTCACGGCAGTTCATTTATTTATAAAGATAGAGGGGTGATGCTTTGTGGAAAATCGGGTGCGGGTAAATCTTCTGTTACAGCAGCTTTCTGCTTGAATGGCGCCGAATTTCTCACGGACGATGTAACTCCGTTTGAGTTTAAGAACAACAAGCCTTTCATCATTCCGAAATCTGACAGAGTAAAACTATGGGAAGACAGCCTTGCGCAACTATCTGAGAAAAAAAGTGCGCTAAACAAAATCAGGCCGGAGGATGAAAAATATTACTTCCCGATTAAATTGAGCTCCCACAGCAGCTTTCCGTTACACAATGTTATAAATATTAAACTAAAAGATTCTGGGGGTATTGAGTTTATACCTGTTTCAAAAACAGAAGCTTTTACTACTCTTCACAGCGAAATCTACAGGTTGCACTATTTAAACTCGATGCCGGTACTAAAACAGAATTATCTGAAAAAAATTACGGCTATCTGCAATCAAACGCAGATAACCGTTGTAAAAAGGCCCGCTGATACAAACATCGCAAAGATGTATTCCATTCTGTCAGACTATTTGGTTCAAAATGACTGAATCGATAAAATGAGGTTAATTTCGGTGTAAAATTGTTTGTAGGTAATTGATCTTTAGTTTTTAATAACACATATTGTCGAATAGAAATCGCACAAACGTTTTTCAAATGGGTACTAAAAACAATTCTGAAAGAAAGAAATGGCACAAGCCGGAAATCATTTTACTTGATCAGGCTTAATTCTTATCACAAAGTTGAGAATGTCGAAACTTCACAGTTATCAAAGAATCTCTAACTCTGTGGGTGGCCTCCTCGATGATGAGCTGGTTATGATGGATATTGAAAAAGGCAAATACTTCTCCCTCAATAAAGTCGCTACTCACATTTGGGATCTCCTCAAAAAACCTCATACAATACCCGAACTTTGTGAACTCCTCTTATCTGAGTATGATGTTGATCCCGAAACCTGCAAAAAAGAAGTTACTGTTCTTCTGAACGAGATGGACAAATTGGGATTGGTTACCAAACAGTAATCGAACCGCATGATAAATGTCAGCATCGAAGAGCTCTTTTCTGTTTAGAAAACAGTGGACCTATTGTGAGTAAATGGAGTGGTTTTTGATTCCGGATGGGCTTTTGTTTGAATCAATTAGAATAAATATACAGCTGTTTGTCTATCACGACCAAACGAAATATTTATTATGCTTTTAAAAGAAGTCTATTCTATATTAACATTATTCTTTATATAACTAATGTTAAGTAATACTTACTAAATATTATTTTTAATGCCTAAAAAAATTGGTTCACTTACACTCTATTCTGTTGATGATCTGCATGAAATGCTCGGTATCAGCAAAATGACGCTTCGAGCCTACCTCAGGGAGGGCCGCCTCAAGGGAAGAAAACTTGGAGTACAATGGTTCGTTACGGAAGAGTCCATACGTAGCTACTTTAATGAAGAAGAGAAAACCGGCTCTGAAAAGAGAGCAGAATCAAAGCCTGCTATTAAATACGTTGTGCAGGGCGTGAATGATCTGGTAAGTGAGACTGAAGAGTGTAAGACCATTTCGGAAACCCTTGAATGCCTTCACAGTCAGGCGATCATCAGTCTCTTTCAGGTTCAGATAACCGATGCCGGTACCGGTGAAATTATTGAAATCGTTAAAGCCCGCGACTTCATCGAACGCTACTCAAATCAATAACAGCATGAAATTTCAGCAAACCTCTCTGCAAAAAATAGAACTTGGTGATCAACCGGAAGATATCTATTACTGTCTGATTGATTTACGCCTGAGTCCCAACGGGTTGAATATTCAAAAAATCCGTCTAACAGATCCCAGAAATATTGATCAGCAATTTCGGCAACACGGTTGCCTGATGATGTTTGACGAGTCTGAAATATCAGAATTAATCAACAGAGAAGAACTTGATGCGGATGCACTCCACAGATCACTCTTCAATCTGGCGATTAAGGAGAACGTTATCAAGGAAGATTAATCATCGAAATCCACTTTGAACGGCTTATGATGCTGCCACCAAAGCTTAGCCTGGATGATTGCAGAGATCGTTTTTCCATCATCAATTTTTCCACTTTTTATTTGATCGAGTGCTTCTTTGAAGGGTAGCCGGTAATTCACTAAAAACTCATCGTCATCTACGTTTTGCTCCTGCAGTTTAAGTCCCCACCCAACGTAAACGTGTATAATTTCATCCGAATAACCTATAGCCGGATAGAAAGCTCCTGCTTTTTTTAAATTCTCACACGTAACACCGCACTCTTCCAGTAATTCTCTTTGAGCTGTATTCTCGGGCGCTTCTCCGCTATCAATTTTTCCGGCAGGCACTTCGATAAAGATTTTTTGCGGCGCATACCGGTACTGTTTTACCAACATAATGGATCCATCTTCAAATACCGGCACCACAGCACATGCCCCCGGGTGTTTTATCCACTCCCGGCCCGATCTGGTTTGATCCGGAAGACTAACTTCATCCACGTAAACATGCAGTAAGTTACCTTCAAAAACTTGCTTCGAACTTATTTTCTTTTCCTCGAGCACCTGCAGTTCCCGGCTGAACTGTGATTCTTTATCTTTCATCTTTATCTTGTTAAAAATTGTGTATTATTAGCCAACGTTCTCACAAACAAAGCAATCCTTTTATGAGAGAAGCTGCCAACATCGATGGTGAAAAGGTATTGGTAAAAGACGACATATTCACGTGGTCTAATCTAATTTCCTTTAGCCGTGTACTCGTTGTTATACCGATCATTTACCTGCACCTGGAAGACGAAGAGAGATTTCGGAATATCATCATAGCCCTTGTTGCATACGGTGCTATATCCGATTATCTCGATGGCCTGGTTGCACGTTGGAGAAATGAAATATCTGAGCTGGGAAAAGTGCTCGATCCCGTTGCCGATAAATTGATGGCTTTTTTCCTTTTTCTCTATACTGTTCTGATTGGCTGGATACCCGTCTGGTATTTTGTAATTGGGGTAATCAGGGATCTGTTAATTATGGCAGGTTCAGCTCAAATTAAAAAGAGGAGGGGAAAAGTGGCAATGTCGATTATGTCGGGCAAAATTTCCGTGAACATAATGGCTTTTTACTGGGTTTCGGTCTTTTTCTTCAGAGATGCCACCGGTGTGCACACATTTTTGTTATATACCTCAGTTGCAGTAATGGTATATTCTTTTGTTGAATATGCTATACGCCACAAACGAATTATTGACGGGGCTGACTTTAATTAAAATTTTTGAGATTACATCTGAATGAGCTGGTTAGATAAACTTGGTTTAAAGAAAAAAGAGAAACTTGATAAGGGCCTTGAAAAAAGCCGAGAGGGGCTGCTAAATAAAATCAGCAAGAGCATTGCCGGCAAAGATACAATTGATGACGCTACCCTCGATGATCTTGAAGACGCGTTAATCACATCGGATGTTGGTGTAAAAACAACCGTTGAAATAATCCGGAGGCTGGAAGATCGTGTTGCCCGCGACAAATTCGTTTCGCAAAACGAACTGCAGGCAATTATGCGGGATGAAATAGGCTCCCTGCTGATTGAAAATAGTTCTGATAAACCCGCCGAATTTGATGCCGATTTTACCCATAAACCACATGTAATACTAATCGTTGGAGTAAATGGAGTTGGTAAAACAACCACCATTGGCAAACTGGCAAACCTCTACAAACAAGCCGGTAAAAAGGTAGTTCTTGGCGCCGCCGATACTTTTCGCGCAGCAGCTGTGGATCAGCTTACGATCTGGAGTGAACGCGCCGGGGTATCCATTATTCAGCAGGGGCAAAACGCAGATCCAGCCGCCGTTGCTTACGATACGGTCTCCTCAGCGGTATCAAAAGGGGCAGATGTAGCTCTGATTGATACAGCCGGCCGATTGCACAACAAAAAATCCCTGATGGAAGAGTTGGGGAAAATTAAGCGTGTAATGGGCAAAGTGGTTGATGGAGCTCCCCACGAAATACTTCTGGTTCTGGATGCTTCAACCGGGCAGAATGCCTTGCAACAGGCGCGGGCATTTACTGAGGTTGTGGATGTAACCGGGCTCGTTCTTACCAAGCTCGATGGTACAGCAAAAGGTGGAATTGTAATTGGGGTTTCAAACGAACTCAGCGTACCTGTAAAGTACATCGGAGTGGGTGAACAAATTGAGGATCTTCAGGTATTCGACCGTTTGGCCTTTGTAAACGCTCTGTTTGGGAGTGCTCAGTAAGCATTTTTACCTGCCTCTTTACAAAATCAATCTCGTTCAGTAACATGCATCAAAAAGTTGCATGTTCTCAGCTACGGATAAATATTACTCATGGTATGTGCTTTTTCCGGCTAAATTTGCCCTGATCTTGAGCATATTCTCTGTTTTGCTGATTTTTCCTCCCGTTTTGCATGCCGGCCAACAAATGCAGGATGATAACTTTGACGAAGCTCTCAGGCTATTCTATCTGAAGGAGTATGATGACGCCTACTCAATTTTAGTACGAATAACAGAAGAAGCCTGTAACGAAACTGAAAAAGCAGATCTTTGTGTGCAGGCCAAGACAACCCGTGCAAATATCTACAGAAACCGCCGGGATTTTTCCTCAGCTGAAGATATTATTGACAAAGCACTATCTGTAAGTAATGCATCCGATACGGTTGATGAAAGCTCATTTATCAACATCTATATACAGAAATCATATTTGCTTTTAGAAACCTCAGAGATGCAGGAAGCTTTTAAGTGGGCAGAACAGGCACTCATCTACACAGAAGAGTACGGCATACAAGGGCTGATCAGGGCAAGAGCACTTCTACTGCGCGGAAGGCTGTTTCATGGTGACGGAAAATTCAGCGAAGCTGTTACCGATTATACCGTAGCGCAAGAAATACTGGAATCTTCTGAGAGAACACTCGAAGTAATTACCATGTTAACCCAGCTACATAACAACATCGGGATCAGTTATCGCAGGCTGGGCAGGGTTAATCTGGCCATGGAGCACTACCAAACCAACCTTTCTCTTGTTCGCGAAACCTTTGGCGAAAACCATCTTGAGCTGGGCTACGCATACAATAGTATAGGCACCGTATATTATACCATCGGAGACTATGCCACAGCCGGCGGTTATTTTGAGCGATCAGCTTCGGTATTTCGCTCATATTTGGGTGAAAACAGCTCCAGATATCTTGCGGCACTGAACAACGCAGGATTTGTTTACACCAGGCTGGGTGATCTCACCACGGCAGCAAATGTTCTGGAACGAGCCCAGCGCTTAAAAGAGAATACACTTGGCAGAGACCACCCCGAAACAGCCATCGGGTATTTAGGTCTTGCAAATATCTACTCTCAAAATGATGAATTTGAAAAAGCCAGGCAAAATTACCAACTCGCTATTTCTGTTTTTACCGCTCATTATGGGGAGAACCACCCAAACCTGGTAGCACCTCATATACAATTAGGTGATTTTTATACCGTCACAAATCAGTACGATCTCTCAAGACAATACTACAATCAAGCCATTGAAATTATTCAAACACGAATTGGAAGCAGCCATCCAGATATTTGGGACGTTACCCGGAAAATCGGGAATTCATATATGATGGAAGAACGGCTTGATGAAGCAATCACTTATTTTAGCAACTCTATACAACTGATCAAAGAAGACAGTGGCTTCTCAATAGTCGAGCAGGTTGAGTTTGATGCCATTTCCCATCCCGTTGAGTTTCTCTTTGCCCTGAAAGGGATGGCAGACGTTCATTTGATGAAATTTCGCCAGGATAATAACCCTGATTATTTAGATATAGCACAATTTCACTACGAACTTGCCGCAGACATTGTAGAGTATCTGCAAACCAAGTACCAGAGTGAAGCATCCAAACTGAGCCTGCTTGAAGAAAACTACGGTATCTTCAGCAATACCATCGAGCTTTTTTATTACCGATACGAAATCAGCACCGATGAAAGCTGGCTCGAAAAGATGTTTGAATGGAGTGAGCGCAGCCGGTCCAGGATAGCCATTGAGCTGCTCCAGGACCTGGATGCCAGAAATTTTGCTGGTGTACCTCAGGATATTTTAGATGAGGAGCGACAGCTCAACCAGGTAATAACAGACCTCTACAGAAGTCTGCACGGAGAGCAAGAACGCGGTTTTGATTCGGATGAGTCTGTTACCTCTGCCTATCGTGATTCACTCTTTTATGCAAAACAACAGCTACAGGATTTCACGCGGCAGCTTGAAACCAATTATCCATCTTACTTTTTTTTGAGGTACGATACGAATCCGGCTACCCTTTCACTTGCCCAATCACTGTTAACTGAGGACGAAACTCTCATTAGTTATCTGTTTACAGAAGATAAATTATTCGCTTTGTTGATTGATCAATCCGGAATCTCAGCAGTCGATCTGGGCATAAACAGTGATATTCCAGATAGAATTGAGCTCATTAGAAATACAGTTTTATCCGGGCAGACAGCTCAATTTTCAGACACATCAATTCGCCTTTATGAAAAATTGATCGCACCCCTGATTGATAAAATATCCACAAACAGGCTGATTATTGTGCCTGATCAGTCGTTGCACTTTTTGCCATTCGAACTGCTATTAACCGGATCTGATGCTGCCCGATATCATCAAATGCCATTCTTAATTCGTGATTATATGATCTCCTACACGCCTTCAGTTTCGGTTTTGCAGCGAATGCAGGAGCGCAGGTCTGAAAATCCGAGAAATCTACTTGCTATGGCACCCTTCAATCAATCCATAGCGGAATTCAATATTGCGGGAGATGTAGAACGATATGCCGGTAATTTGTCGCCACTCCCGTTAACACGTTACGAGACTAGTGAAATATCAAAACTTTTCCGGCAGCGCAGAGCATTCATGGATTTTTTCTTTCCTCAAAAAACAGATGTATTCCTTCATACGGATGCATCAAAAGAGCTGCTGACAAGTACATCCCTGCAAGACTACTCATACATTCATTTTGCAACCCATGCATTCGTAAATGAGTTAAATCCCGAATTCTCGGGCATTGTGCTTTGGGGAGAAGATGACAATCCCGACAGCGGTATTGTATATGTTGCTGATATTTACAATTTAAACATGAATGCAGATCTGGTGGTATTGGGCGCATGCGAAACAGGCCTTGGCACAATGTACAGGGGTGAGGGTCTTATTGGTTTTACAAGAGCCTTTATCTACGCAGGTGCGGCAAATCTGTTGGTTTCGAAATGGAGGGTCAGTGATCAGCCAACATCAAAACTGATGATTCATTTTTATGAATTTATGAAGGATGGATTTTCTTACAGTGAAGCTTTACAGCTCGCCAAACTGGAGCTAATAGACCATCCGGAGTATGCTGCGCCAGTTAACTGGGCTGCTTTTATACTTCAGGGAAGATAGGTTTTACTTAGCCCGAACCCTTATTCCAAAAGCACGTTGCGGGTTTGAAACAAGTAACTGAAAAATTTCATCATCTGTAAAACCACGATCGGCAAGTTCCGGCACAAGAAAATCGAATACATCAGAATAGCCGCGATACTCTCCTCCGTACTCTTCACCAACATCGTACCAGCCGGCATCATGCGAAATAAGCACATGCTCTAAATAGCCTGCTTCTTTCATACTGATGATTCGGGCCGCATACCATTCGATGCTGCCCCGATCATCCGGCTCATGATCGGGGTTAAATTGTACATTATCCAATGCAATCCACGCACCCATCTCAGCAGCCCGGAGATTTCCTTCAAGCGAGCCCGATTGGGCATGTGTCCACACCCAGGCTTTTGGGTGAACTCCGGCACTCTTTAGCCATTCTAACTGCTCTATTGCGGGCACGTCGCCGATCGTGTGGGACAGAATAGTCAACCCGGTTTGGAGGTGTGTAATGGCTGCCGCTTCAATCAACTTTTGGTGGAGCTCGGTTAATGGCTGCTCTTCTGCAACCGACACTTTTATAAATCCCGGCCTTATTTCGCTTCCATCAATTCCGTTCTCAAATTCATTGATCCATCGCGCGGCAATTTCTTCTGCAGCTTCCTCATAGACATAGTGTGGAATAAACCGGTTCTCAACCGCACCATAAAACCCACTATTTGTGATAATCTGCACTCCCGATCGCCGCGAAATCTCTGCAAGAATAAATGGATCACGGCCAAGATAAGCCGGTGTGGCTTCAATGATTGTATCGATGCCCCGGCCACTCGCTTCAAGGAAAAATGGTAATGCCCTTACCACAACCTCATCCCTGTTCCAGCGGTGATAGCCGGTGCTGTCGGCGCCGATCCAGTCGACCATTACATGCTCGTGGGTTAGTGTTACTCCTAAGTCAGAAGAAAAAATAGCCCCGTTCACAGTCATTATGGGGTAATCGGCCTCATCTGTACTACAAGAATTTAATAGCAGCAGAATCAGAAGTAACATTGATAATCTAGGCAGATAAATCATCTTAATAAGAATTTATTTTTCGATAATGAATGATATCAGATCAAAATCCAGGCAAGAATCTGTACGGTGATCAATCCAGTGATTCCCATAATGAGTGTTGCAATTGTATGCGTTTTAAGCGCTGTTGATGTATCCATTTCAGAGAATTTTGCCACTACCCAAAAATAACTGTCATTTACATGCGAAATCGTTAAAGACCCAGCCCCAATGGCCAGAACTACAAGTGCAGCCCCTATGGTTGAATCGAACCCAAGCGGACCAAGTAATGGAGCCGTTATAGCTGCTGCCGTAATAATTGCAACAGTGGATGAACCCTGTGCGGTTTTCAAGAAAGCAGCAATTAAAAATGGCACCAGAACTCCCAGTCCACCAATTTGTGCAAACTGAGATGCAAATTCTCCCAGATCTGTTTCACGCAAAACCGCTCCGAAAGCACCACCTGCTCCTGTTATCAGAATAATAATTCCAGCTTTTTTTAAAGCCTCTTCAAGCCATTTGTTTTGAATCTTTTTGCCGCCACCCCTTACCATAAAAAATGAAAGTACTGCGCCCGCAAGCAGTGCAATGATCGGATCGCCAACAAACTGAAAAAAGGAAAATATCAAACCATCCCCAAACGGAGCTGCCGGCAGCTCGGCTATGGATTTAAACGCAATAAGAAAAATAGGGGTTAAAATTGGCATAATTGCCAGTTTAAAGGAAGGAGGGGTCTGAGGTTTTTCTGATTCAAATTCAGATAACTCAAACTCAATTTTGAATCGCTTACAATAAAGTGTAGCCCAGGCAAGCGAGGCAAAAAGCACCGGAACGGATACAATCAAACCTAAAATTAATACCCAGCCAATATCTGCACCTAACGTGGCTGCAGCTGCAAGCGGTCCCGGAGTTGGCGGAACGAAGACGTGCGTGGCGTACAAACCGGATGCAAGGGCAACGGCAAGCACCGCCAGTGATATTTTTGCACGCTTCGCAATTGCTCTGTTTAATGCGGAAAGAACAATAAATCCTGAATCACAGAATACCGGTATGGATACGATATAGCCGGTTAAACTCATGGAGAGTGGTGACTTTTTTTCGCCAACCCGATCAAGAATTTTATTAGCCAGTACTTTTGCACCACCGCTTCTGTCAAGATATTCACCAATAATGGCGCCTGCGGCTATCACAATACCTATACTTCGTAAAGTGGCTCCAAAGCCGTCCGCGATGGATCCTACAAGAACTGAGGCTTCCAGGCTGCCAAGGAACCCCATTGTAATGGCACCGAAAAGCAATGCCAGAAATGGATGCAAATGAAACCGAACGGTAAGAAGTACAATCAGGGCAACAACAAAAAGTAAAGAAATGAAGATAACCATCAGAAAAAATCAGTGTTCACAATAAACAGAGTGCGGGGTAATATCTGAATTTTTTTAGAAAGTGCAACCTTCAGTTCGGAATTGCAATTTTAACCGAGGTTCCA
>SLGA01000248.1 GCA_007123985.1 Balneolaceae bacterium
ATGTAGCCAATATTTTAAACCAGGCCGGTTATACAGCTACCCAAATCGCCGATGCAATGAAATCCGCGTTCAACTGGAGTGCAAGCCAGCTTACCGATTTCCTCGGTGGTGCGCTTAATCTTGGCAAAGATACTATCGAGAGTATATTGGGGTCAGTCGGTTTTTCTTCCAGTGATATATCCGATGCAATCGGGAGTTTCTTTGATGATGTGGGAGATTTCTTCTGTAATATTTTCTGCTAAGATTAGCCACTTCACAAAATTGAACAAGCCATCAGAGTAACTTCTGATGGCTTTCTTTTTATCTCAACTTCCGCAACATCTTAAAAATCCACCTCATTTATCATTAAAATACGTTCTGTAGTGATTCATCTATTATTTCTACAGCTAATAAGCTTCTTGTTCTGCCTTTCAGTACTGCACTTACGAATTGTATTTTCGATTTTAACATATACTTAGTTGTAATGAATCCCGATGACACAGATAATGACAGTCCCGCTACGGGACGCCATATCCGAAGCCCAAGGTCGTTACGTAGCAGTAAGCTTTGGGATTGAAGTTTATTTCAGAATTCGTATGATGCCGCGCCTATGGCGCTTCCTTACAATGTGGCATCCTTTTGCCCCACGGAAATGCTTTGCATTCCCATAGGGCTACGGATATGCCGCCCCGAAACGGGGCTGATTTATACCCCCTGAAAAGGTGAATGCCACTTTTTTTAATCGAGTAATCTGAACCTCAAGATAATGCTGAAAGATGTGCCGCCTGAAAAGAAGTTTCTAAATACATCCGTGATAGAGACTATAGCCCTAGTGGTGTGTCTGGCATAAACCTGTCAGGTTTTAACCGGCACTTTATCGCTGACTAAGCCCCAGCACCTTCGGTGCGTCATATCCGTAGCCCACGGTCACTGCGCAGCGGTGGCCTTGGGTACCGAGCGAGCCTGAAGGATGAGAGCACCGTAGGTGCGATATATCTGGGATTGAATTCAGAATTCGTATGATGCCAAGCCTATGGCGCTTCTTTAAAATTCGGTCTTTGCATCCCACAGATTCACCATGTGAACCTGTGGGGCTACGGATATGCCGCCCCGAAACGGGGCTGATTTATACCCCTGAAAAGCTAGCTAACAAAGATTTTATAATGGAGCTGGTGCACTCTTGAAGGTTAAGATAAATAGTTGTTTTAGTAATCGTTATGGTCGAAGTCTCCCCAGCATTCTTGGAAACGGTATGGTTTCACGTACGTGGCTTAATCCACAAATCCAGGCAACAGTTCGCTCAAGTCCAAGCCCGTAGCCTGAGTGAGGAACCGAGCCGTACCGACGAAGATCGAGATACCACTCAAACACTTCTTTCTCAAGGCCCTCTTCGGCAATTCGTTCTTCGAGGATTGCAAGGTCATCTTCGCGCTGGCTTCCTCCCACAATTTCACCATAACCCTCAGGTGCTAAAATATCCATACCCAGTGCCAGTTTATCCGTTTGATCGCGCTTCATGTAAAATGCTTTTATTTCAGCCGGCCAGTGGGTTACTATAAGCGGTACATCAAACTGCATCATCAATACCGTTTCGTCGCTTCCGCCAAAATCGTTGCCCCATTCAAAATTCCGGGCTGATTCTTTCCACGACGGAATATTCCTCAAATCTTCTTCTATCTGGTCTACACGCGCACCAATCTCTTTGATTCGCTGGTCGATCTGCACCTTTCTCCATTTCTTGGCCGAACCGTGCTCTTTTTTAATCTCTTCACGCTCTTTCTTGATATCGACCAGTTCTTTTTCACGCGATGCGGCCATCTCATCCAATAACTCAGCAGTCTCATCGCTTTTCAGCTTATCAACAGCTTCGGTGTAGGTCATCCGTTCAAACCGTTTTTCAGCAAGTGTTTCTAATGCAGCTGTATCTCGTTCAAGGATTTCGAGCTCTGCTTTATTTTTCTCAAGCACAGTTTTTACTATTGCTTTGATCATGTCCTCAGCCAAATCCATGTTCATCTCAAGATCGTAGAAGGCCATCTCCGGCTCAATCATCCAGAACTCGGTTAAGTGGCGGCGGGTTTTTGATTTTTCCGCGCGAAACGTGGGACCGAATGTATAGATCAAACCATGAGCCATCGCCATCGCCTCACCATACAACTGGCCGGTTTGAGCCAGATACGCTTTTTCTTCAAAATAGTCGGTTTCAAAAAGCGTGGTACTTCCCTCAGCAGCATTACCGGTGAATATCGGGGAATCCATCTGCACAAACCCCCGACCCTGGAAAAAGGTGTGGATGGCAAAAATAATCTCATTCCTCACCCTCATGGCAGCCCACTGCCTGCGGCTTCGGAGCCAGAGATGGCGGTTTTCCATCAAAAATTCAACACCATGTTCTTTCGGTGTGATGGGATAATTTTCGGCTATCTGAACCACTTTCAGATCCGTAGCATGCAGCTCATATCCACCAATACTCCGGTCATCTTTCAGTACTTTTCCTGTAATTTCGAGCGAGCTCTCCTGTTTAAGGCCGGATGCCGCCTCGAATACCTCATCACTCACGTCATCGGCAGAGACAATGCACTGGCAGAGGCCGCTGCCATCTCTCACTTCAATAAAATGGATAGATTTGCTGTTTCGGATATTGTACACCCAGCCTTTAAGGGTTACAATCTCATTTTCAAACTGGGAAAGGTTTTTGATGGTAGTCATAAATTACTGATTGACAGATATGTGATTACTTGTTTTCTGGCAGTAAAAGTGTTTCTGAAAACAGCTCCGGGTTAAAGAACTCTTTAGAAAACTTCAGTAGTTCTTCCGATGTTACCTCATCAATATTTTCAACAAGTTCATCAAGGGTTACAAATCGGTTGAAGTAGAGTTCGCTTTTGGCAAGGCGCGTCATCCGGTTACTGGTGTTTTCCTGCGAAAGAAGCAATTTTCCCTTCAGCTGTGCTTTCGCTTCACTCAGCTCTTTGGTTTCCACTTCTTCGTGTTGCATACGTTCAAATTCTTTGGTGATAAGTTCGCGTACGTGAGAAACATACTCAATATCGGTTCCCACATAAACACCAAACAGGCCGCTATCTACGTAGGACTGATTAAAGGGGCCGACCGAGTAGCAGTACCCATATTTTTCGCGAATGTTTTGATGCAGCCGTGAGCTCATACCTCCGCCCAGAATGGTGTTTGCAAGCAACAACAGGTATTTATCCGGATGATTATAGTTTAATGCCCTGCGGCCCATAATCATGTGAGTCTGTTCAATCGGTTTTCTAACCTCTTTTTTCGATACTTCATACGGCTTTAGCGGTTGTTCCGGATTTTCCGTTGCTTTCGGTTCGGAGTGGTTCAGCAGTTCGCTTACAAGATCCACAACCTGTTCATGATCCACATTTCCGGCTACAGCTACAAGCAGATTATCCGGCTGGTAGCGTTCGTCCATATAATCAAATAAATTCTGCCGTGAAAACGCGGATACAGTATTTTCAAACCCAAGAATTGGTCTCCCGATCGGGTGGTCACGAAAAACCTGGCTGCTGAATTCATCAAATACAACATCCTCGGGGCTGTCGCGATACATTTTCATCTCTTCAAGTACTACTTTTTTCTCTTTCTGGAGCTCTTTCCTCGGGAATTCAGAGTTTTTCACCATATCAGAAAGCACGTCGAGAGCGGTATCCAGTTTTGTATCGAGACATCGCGCGTAGTAGCAGGTGTACTCGGTAGATGTGAATGCATTCAGGTATCCACCAACCGATTCCATGCTCTGGGCAATATCGAAGGCGGTTCGTTTCTTGGTACCTTTAAAAAGCATGTGCTCGAGAAAGTGTGTAATACCGGCCTGTTTTTCTGATTCGTTTCGGCTTCCGGTTTTCACCCAGATCCCCACAGATATACTTTTTACGCTATCTACGCACTCACTTACAATCTTTAGACCGTTCGGTAAAACCGATTTCTTAATGTTCGCTTCTTTTTCAATAATGGTTGTACTCATAATATCTTTCTATTTAAAATCTGTGCATTTAAACTGTTTCCTATCTCGTACCTGATTTTCAGTATCAACACATCATTCGGTTTAAAATGCACGATGCTATCTTTGATGAGTTAATCAGCCCGCTTAAAATACAAATCTGAGAACCAAAAAATCGGGAGAATATTTTTGTTACTGCTGAACAAACTCAAATTTTTCTCCATCAAACAGACCTTTATCACTCATCTTCAGGCTTGGTATCACCAACAGCGCCATAAAAGAGATCAGCATGAACGGAGCTTTCAGTGTGCTGCCCATTTCGCGTGAAATTTTACTTAGACGTTCATAACCGGCAGCCACAACCTCTCCGGAATCATCGCTCATAATACCTCCAATCGGGAGCGGAAGCACATCTTCGTTCTCACCGTGAACCGCTGATATTCCACCTTCATTCTCCATAATAAGATTTAAAGCACGGCTCAAATAATCGTCCGATGTTCCCACAACTATAATATTATGCGAATCGTGGCCTACTGAGGAGGCAATTGCGCCATTTTTCAGGCCAAAATTGGTGATGAATCCAACCGCTGGAGGCTGTTTCTCATAACGGTTCACCACAGCAATTTTCAGGATATCTTTATCGGGTTCTGCCAATACCTCACCATCCCTAAGCTGTAGTGTAAAGATTTTGCTGCCGGTGATCAGCTCACCGTCGTTCGCCACTATTACCGGTTGATCGGCTTTATCGGTGTAGAGTTTAAAATCATCAGGAGATACTTCATACGGCGTAAAGTTGTTGATTCGGGTTGATGAAATATCTCCAAACCGAACCGTTCCGTTATCAAATACCGGTTCTCCGTCAATCCAGGTTTCCAGCACCTTCATGGTTTCGGGGTTATCAACGATTATAAAATCAGCCGGATCGCCGGGTTGCAGCAAACCAACATTCAGGCTGTAGTGCTGCACCGGTAATACAGAGGAAGCATGGAGAATATCAAAGAGATCAAAACCTTTTGCGAGTGTTCGGCTTACAATTTCGTTGATGTGCCCCCGAATAAGGTCATCGGGGTGTTTATCATCAGAACAAAACATCATTTTGCCCGGGTACTCTTTCAGCAGATCAATCAGCTCATCGTAGTTCTTGGCGGCACTCCCCTCCCGAATGGCAATGTGCATTCCGGCTTCCAGCTTGTCAACGGCTTCCTGCCTGGTAAAGCTTTCATGATCGGTAGAAATTCCGGCTGAGGCATACTTCACGGCTTTTTTCCCTTTTAAACCCGGGGCATGGCCATCCACGGGTTTGCCCAGATCGTGTGCTGCCTTTATTTTTGCAAGCACATCGGGATCATCATTCAGCACACCGGGCCAGTTCATCATTTCGGCCAGATAGCGGATTTCATCCCTTTCGAGAAGTTTTCTCACATCGTCCACATCAAGTACGGCACCTGCTGTTTCAAATGGTGTGGCCGGCACGCATGATGGAGCTCCAAAATAGAACTTCAGTGGTACTTTTTTACCGTTTTCAATCATATACTCAACCCCTTCTTTGCCGCACACATTGGCAATTTCGTGTGGATCGGAAACCGTGGCAACCGTACCGTGCTGTACAGCAAGACGGGCAAATTCAGACGGAATCAGCATGGAGCTTTCTATGTGGATGTGAGAGTCTACCATTCCCGGCAGAATATATCTTTCCGGTGCGCTTTTAGTTCTAATGACTTTCTTGATGCGGCCTTTTTCTACCTCAATTTCTCCTTTAAAACTCTCTCGTTTTATGGGATCAACAACAATTCCTTTTACTGTTTTCATGGTTCTGTGATTAAAAAAATTTAGTCATAACTTCAGCTCGTAACTGTATAGTGAGGATTGAACCTGTTTAAATCCGGTTTTTTCGAGATACCGGTTGTGGTCAGAATTTCCTGAAGCTGCTAAAATTCCAGTGATATTCTGTCCCTTGAAATAGCTGATTTTTTCTCCGAACAGGTATTCACCTATTTTAAAATCTCTGAAATTCGGTATCACAAAATCGAGATCTATTTTGAGTACTCCCTTTTCATCGCGATTGCCCAGAATGAGGCCGGCAGGTACCATATCCCTCAGCACAAAAAGTGAAAAATTATAATCCTGTTTAAAATCAAAATCGGGCTGATAATTCAGAATATCTTCTTTATAAAACCGAAGAAAAGCATCCAGATATTTACTCTCCTTATTCACATTCAGCAGCTGGAAGTACTCCTTATCGCGATAGAGTTTTATCAGATAATAAATATTAATGAGCACAATAAAAGCGTTCATTGCGGCTACGGGAACAGAGCCAATCAGCACGCCGTACACTGAAAATGTGAATGCTCCAATCATATTTACAATTCGCAGCTTGATGATTGCGCTCATCATCAGAGAAACCGCAACGAGTAATGAAGCAACGTATCCTATAATTTCATATATAACATGGCTATCCATACAGATCCACCATTACTTAGAAACCGTGTGCGTTACACTAATATCCACGCCGCCTTTCAAGGTCTGATAAACTACACAGTATCGTTCGGTTAATTTCAGCAGGGCAGTGATGGCTTCATCATCTGCATCTGTTTTCAGATCGTAATGCAACGTAATTTTTGTAAAGCCCACGGGAACCTCTTTCGATACACC
>SLGA01000058.1 GCA_007123985.1 Balneolaceae bacterium
TGAAGCCTGCTGCACAAGCACCCAAAAATCATTGGATTGCTCAGGCAGTTGTCTGATGGAGTTTCTGAGTTTCGTTTCACTTTCATTCCCCGAGGCTACCACGTTGTGATTAAGCCATTGAGTGAATGCATTTTTCTTTGCCTGGCTGGAAAACGGCTGCGCCAAATGGGCAACAAAACCCGCCATTACCAACGCAATGGTTAATGATCGAAAGATATGTGAAAACTTGTTTTTCATCAGACTTGTAAAAATAGGCAGAAAGCTACCTGTTGACAAACTTTATTTATCATTTTGACTAGTCAACGAGCAGTCTTTCCGTTTAATTATTCAGTAGCTTAGACAGGCATTTTCGAACTTTTTCTGCTCTTCTCTCTTTCAAATTCGAGTTTTAGATATTTACCTGTATAACTGTTGGTTACTTCAGCCACATTTTCCGGAGTGCCTTCAGCGATAATTTCCCCTCCTCCGGCGCCTCCCTCGGGGCCTAAATCGATAATCCAGTCAGAAGCCTTAATCAGATCGAGATTATGCTCAATCACAATTACGGTATTTCCTTTCTCAACAAGTTTTTGGATTACATTCACAAGCATTCTTACATCCTGAAAATGAAGACCCGTTGTGGGTTCGTCCATAATGTAAACCGTATCGCCTGTACCGATTTTCGAGAGTTCTCTTGAGAGTTTAATCCGCTGGGCTTCACCGCCGCTAAGCGTTGTGCTTGACTGACCCATAGTGAGGTATCCCAGTCCTACAGAATTCAGTGTTTTTAGTTTTCGTTTAATAGAAGGCACCGAATCAAAAAAATCGGCTGCATCACTTACAGGCATCTGTAATACATCAGATATATTTTTTCCCTTGTAGTGAATTTCAAGTGTTTCCCTATTGTACCGTTTGCCGTTGCAATTTTCACAGTTCACGTAGACATCCGGCAGAAAATTCATCTCAATTTTTCGAACACCGTCTCCCTGGCAGGTTTCACATCGCCCACCCTTCACATTGAACGAGAACCTTCCCTGATCATAACCTCTGATTTTTGATTCAGGCAGCTCTGCAAATAGCGAACGAATATGGTCGAAGACTTTCGTATAGGTACCGGGATTAGACCTCGGTGTACGCCCAATGGGGCTTTGATCAATAGATATAACTTTATCTACATGCTTAAGTCCTTCAACTTTTCGATAGGGAAGAGGCACTGCCTTCGAGTTGTAGAACTCATTCATAAGAATGGGTGTAAGGGTTTGATTAATCAGCGAACTTTTGCCGCTGCCGCTTACTCCTGTTACACAGATAAATTTTCCGAGCGGAATTTCCAGATCAACATCATTGAGGTTATGGCCGGTGGCATTCTTAAGCTTAATTTTTTTACCACTTCCTTTACGCCTTTTTTCGGGATAAGGTATTACTTCCTCATCCTTCAGGAATTTTGTGGTCATGGAGTCAGAGTCCAGCTCCTCAGGTTTCCCTTTAGTTACCACAAATCCGCCCTCTGTACCGGCACCGGGACCAAGATCTACCACATAATCCGCGTGTTCGATAGTTTCACGATCATGCTCAACCACAATTACGCTGTTACCTAAATCGCGCAGAGTTTCCAGGGATTGTATCAGTTTGATATTATCACGCTGATGAAGGCCAATACTCGGTTCGTCCAGAATGTAGAGTACTCCAACCAGTTGTGTTCCGATTTGAGTAGCCAGCCGGATTCGCTGTGCTTCACCACCGCTCAGAGTTTGTGCTTCCCTGTCGAGCGATAGATAGTTCAGGCCTACATTCAGTAGAAAATCAAGCCGGTCGATAACCTCTTTTAGTACTTGCTGGCCAATTTTTCGCTGCCGTTCTGTAAGGTTTAAATTCCCCACCGTTTTGCGAAGGGTGCTGATATCCTGCAGTACCAGATCCCGAATGGTAAAGCCATCAATTTTGTAGGATAGAGCTTCTTTGTTGAGGCGGCCGCCATCACAGGCAGGACATGTAATTTTTGAAAGAAATGCCTTGGCCTTGTCGCGCTGTTTGTTTGATTTGCTCTCTTCGTACTGCTCTCTGATAATCGCTTTGAGGCCTGTAAACCGATGTTTATAGGTTACGTTATTATTTTTAAAATCGTAACTGATATTGAATTTCTTGTCACCACCGCCTTCAAAAAGAAGGTCTATCGCCTCATCGGTAAAGGTATTGATTGGCATGCTAAAATCATGATTCACACTTTCCAGAACAGCCTTAATTTGTTTGAATACAAAAATATCTCTGGGTTCTCCTAAAAAGCGGATAGCACCCTCATTAATACTCTGTTCAGGATTTTGGATCACAAGATTATGATTTACATCATATTTATACCCCAATCCATTGCACGATTTGCAGGCACCAAATGGCGAATTAAACGAAAAGAGATTTGGAGCAGGATCTTCATAGGAGAGGCCACTCTCATAGTCATACAGATTTTTTGAGAACACCTGATCGCGTATTTGTCCGTCTTCCTGAATGCCGAGAATCAGGTTGCCATCGGCCATTTCGAGAGCCAAATGCACACTTTCTGAGATGCGATTTTTGCTTTTCTCGGAGATAACAAACCTGTCTATCACCACCTCTATGTTATGTGTTTTATAACGATCGAGCTTAATTTCACCTTCCAGATCGATAAGTTGACCATCAACGCGTGCTTTTATATAGCCCTGTTTTTGCATCTGCTCAAAGAGCTCACGGTAGTGGCCTTTTCGGCCGCGAACTACAGGTGCAAGGCAGTATGCTTTTATACCCTCGGGCAGTTGCATAATAGCAGATACAATCTGGTCGGATGTCTGCTTGGCCATCTTGTTACCCGAAATATATGAGTAAGGAACTCCGACACGCGCATACAAAAGGCGCAGAAAATCGTAAATTTCGGTAACGGTACCCACTGTTGAACGGGGATTGCGATTGGTGGTTTTCTGATCAATGGAGATTACGGGAGAGAGACCGTCAATAAAATCCACATCCGGTCGCTCCATCATTCCAAGAAACTGCCGGGCATATGCTGAGAGCGATTCCAGAAATCTTCGCTGACCTTCTGCGTAGATCGTATCGAAAGCGAGAGAGGATTTGCCCGATCCGGATAAACCTGTAAACACAACCAGCTGTTCACGAGGTATGTTAATGTCAATGTTCTTTAGATTGTGTTCGCGTGCTCCGCGAATAACGATATGTTCCTGCAAGAATTTTTTTCTTTGAGTTAAACCTTAGAAAATAACAAACCTTTCACGCAACAGCACGTTCCTGTTCAATAAAAAAATGTGGTTAAAAAACGGTAAAGAGTCTTAAAAACGAACATTTATTAATTATTTGGCAAATGATGCGTATATTTACAGTCTTTTTTAACACTCAATATTTGCATTACAGATGAGCACAACTACACCGAAAGTAAATCAGATTGAAAGCCAGAGAATTCTTGAAGGCGAAGGATGGCATCCATTATCATGGAACGAAAAAGAGATTACCCAGCTGCCGCCTTATCCTGAAACTGAGGCACTTCAATCAGCTTTTAACGAATTGAAATCTCTTCCGCCGCTAATCACTTCATGGGAAATTGAAGCACTTAAAGAGAAGCTTGCGGATGTGGCCGAAGGAAATGCTTTTTTACTTCAGGGTGGCGACTGTGCCGAAACATTTAATGCCTGTACTTCCGTAAAGCTTGTAAACATGCTGAAAGTGATGCTTCAGATGAGCTTTATCCTGATTCATGAAATGGGAACTCCGGTTGTAAGGCTTGGAAGAATAGCCGGTCAATACGCAAAACCACGTTCTAAGGATTATGAAGTGGTAAATGGCGTAAAAATGATGAACTATCGCGGTGATTTGATTAACAGCTTTGAAGCTACCGTGGAAGCACGAACACCGGACCCTAAGAGACTGCTTGAAGCCTACGAAAAAGCTGCACTTTCACTGAATTTCTTACGTGCACTTTCAGACGAAGGTTTTGCCGATTTGCAACACCCCGAGCAGTGGGAGCTCGATTTTATGCAGAATAATGAGTATTACAAAGATTACGAGCAGATGGTAAGCTCTATCAACAAGGCGATTAAGTTTATGGATACCATCACGCCAAATCGTATCAATACATCCCATAAAGTTGACTTGTACACTTCACACGAAGCACTGAATCTTTTTTATGACTCTGCCCAAACGCGGCGTGTTCCCCGCAAACAGGGATGGTTCAACCTGAGTGCACATCTTGTTTGGCTCGGTAACCGAACACAACAGTTGGATGGTGGACACATTGAATACCTGAAGGGAATACAAAATCCAATCGGTATTAAAGTAGGGCCTCCGTTTGATCTGGAAAATCTTCTCCGTCTTCTTGATACTCTCAATCCAAATCACGAGGCCGGAAAGATTGTACTGATTACACGAATGGGGCATGAGAATGTGAAGAAACACCTGCCTACGTTTATCCGTGCCATCAAACAAAACGGACATCCTGTTGTATGGAGTTGCGACCCGATGCATGGAAATACCTACTCAACCGGCAGTAATGTAAAAACCCGGAAATTTAATGATATTCTGCAGGAGATCAGAGAGACGTTTGAGGTACATCGTTCGGAAGCCAGTTACCTCGGTGGTGTTCACCTCGAGCTTACAGGTGATAATGTAACAGAATGTGTTGGTGGTGCAAACGGCCTGAATGAAGATGGGTTGGCATCCAACTACGAAACCTACTGCGACCCGCGGCTTAACTACGAGCAGAGCCTCGAAATGGCATTTCTTGTGGCTAAAGAGTGGAATAAAAGCTACAGATAATAAAGGTTCAGTTACGTTTCAGTCAACTTAACAGTCGGGATGGTCAAGGTGTCTCCTCTGCCTCTGACAAACGGTCTCTTTAGACTGTGAAGAGTGAAAAATCTGCAGACTCTCTCTCAAGGGTGTCATGTTTTCTTTTTGTTTTATGATTTGGCATTTCAATTGCAATACTATTGATAAAAGCCTAACAATCATGAACTAAATGGAGACAAAATCATGACACTTATAAAGTATACCCAACCAGACAAAGACATATTCGGCAAGCGTTTTTCAGACATCATGGATGAGTTTTTTAATGATGCACTGGAAACCCGCAGAAATACATTCGCCCCGAGTATTAATATATCAGAAACCGAGAAGCAATACGTTATCGAAGTGGAAGTACCCGGAGTGGATAAGAAAGACATCGAACTTAACGTTGAAAAGAATACACTCACTATAAGTGGTGAACGCAAGTTCGAGAAGAAAGAAGATGGAAAGCAGTATCACAGAGTGGAATCACACTATGGTAGTTTCAGCCGCTCCTTCACACTTCCCGATAATGTAGATATTGAAACAATTCATGCTGCCTACAACAATGGAATGCTGTCTATCACCGTTGATAAGAGTGAGCAGAGCATGAAGAAGCAAATTAAAATTAAGTAAAGAGCTGTTCTTCTTAGTCCCCTAAAGAGAGCAGGTTAGTTAGCGCCGGAGTTGCATTGACATGCGCCTCCGGCATTTTTTTGCTGATATGCTATGCAATATTTGCCACCCAAAACGTTTGCTAAACTGAAATAATTAACTCTAACTAATTCTATGGACAGACTAAAAATAGCGATAGCTGTGCTTTTTGCCGCCGCCTCACTTTTTGTAGGCATGCAGTTTGCCAGCGATAACCCATCAACTGACGAAACCCCGCAAAACAGAGATTTACCTGTCTACAATACAGGTAGTGACGATGCGGAATCAAGCTCAGTGAATCTTCTCAGAGACTTTAATGATGCAATTGTAAATATTGCCGAGCGCACAAACCCCACTGTGGTTACCATTACTACCAGGCAAACGGTAAGGGTAAGGCAACAATCACCTTTCTCATTCTTTTTTGATGATCCCCGGTTCGATAGAGAACGTGAATACCAGCGTGACGGATTGGGTTCAGGAGTAATTGTATCAGAAGATGGATATATCCTTACCAATAATCATGTAATACAGAATGCCGATGAAATCAAGATTATTACCTACAGCGGAGACGAACTTGATGCCGAAATTATCGGAACCGATCCTGCCAGTGATATTGCGGTGCTCAAAGTGGATTCAGGCAGTTTGCCGGCCATTAAGCTTGGGAACAGCGATAATATTCGGGTTGGTGAGATGGTACTTGCCATCGGCAGCCCATTAGGTCAGCAGTTTGCTCATACGGTTTCAAAAGGAATTATTAGTGCAAGCGGCCGTTCATCACTCGGTCTGAATGCTTATGAAAACTACATTCAAACAGATGCTGCTATCAATCCCGGAAATTCAGGCGGTCCGCTAATCAACGTTGATGGAGAATTGATTGGTATTAATACTGCGATTGCCAGCCGAAGCGGGGGCAGCCAGGGTATAGGTTTTGCTATACCTATCAATATGGCTCGAAATGTAATGGAAGCGCTCATCACAGACGGCCGGGTAGCGCGCGGTTATCTCGGGATTGGATTTGGTGCTGAAGTTGACCGAACCATGGCCAGGGCTCTTGGCCTTGAGCGCCCGCGCGGAATTGTAGTAGGAGAAGTTGTACCCGAAGGGCCTGCTTATAAGGCAGGCTTGCAAGAGGGTGATGTGATTCTCAGGCTAAATGGTGAAGAA
>SLGA01000325.1 GCA_007123985.1 Balneolaceae bacterium
CAAAAGTTGGAATGGCAGTAAGCATAAAAAAGAGAGCCGCATAAGGGCCAACCCATCGAATACGCTCGTAATTATCTGCAGTGGGTTCACCGAGAAAAACAATCACAAAACCTGCTGCAAACAGGCCGCCTATATAGCCCAATGCCCATCCAAAACCGGAAATCTTACCAAGATCACTCGGCGGACCAAGGCTCGGCAGGAATGAGGCTATAAAATTCTCACCGATGGCGTATGCAAAATTCGATATCACAATGAGAGTTACACCCAGTACTACCAGGCCGGGTTCAACAAAATAGAGTAATGTGGTGCTCACAATTGTGAGTATGTAACTGTAGAAAAGGAATTTCTTTTTGAGCGCGGAATAGTCCATTATGGCACCAAAAACAGGCCCACTAAGTACAACCAGGAAATAACTTATGGCAAGTGCAACACTCCACAAGAGATTGCCAAGGCGGTAGTCCTGATCAGCATCTCCGACAATTACCGTGGTAAACAGAACAGGAAAAATAACAGTGATAATGAGCAGGGTATATGCCTGATTTGCAAAATCGAACATAGCCCATCCGAAAATTTCTTTCTTGGAAGCCCTCGGTGTATCGCTCCTAAATTTTTTCATAAAGGATGTGTTGTTTAGTTAGATGCCTGCAGATATAGTGAATTTCAGTCTCATAATAAAGAAAACGGGGCAAGATAAATGAGAAGGCTTGTTAAGAAATGATAATGGCTAAGTGAGATATCACTGTAACATACCTGCAATATTTGCTATCTTTTCAGATAATTTAAATGCAGAATAAAATCACCAATAATGCAGAATATTGTTTTAATACCCGGGGATGGGATTGGAAAAGAGATTACAGAGTCGGTAACAACTATTTTAGAAGCAGGTGGTGCTAAAGTAAACTGGATTGAGTGCGAAGCAGGAGAGGCAGCATTCAAAAAAAACGGTAACCCATTGCCGGATGAAACCATTACTGCGATTGAAGAGCATCGGATTGTTCTAAAAGGCCCGCTTACAACACCGGTAGGAGCCGGCTTCAGGTCCATAAATGTAGCACTTCGCCAAAAATTCAACCTCTACAGCAACATACGCCCGGCAAAATCACTCCCAAATATCGACAGTCCGTTCAGATCTGTTGATATGGTGATGTTCAGAGAAAATACACAGGGACTTTACATTGGCAAAGAGCATTGGGTAGATGATGAAAAAAAACATGCAGAGAGCATCGCGGTTGTAACCAGGGATGCAAGTGAGAAAATCATTACCGCAGCTTTTGAATATGCCAGGAAATACAAGCGAAAAAAGGTAACTCTCGTTCACAAAGCAAATATTCTGAAACTCACAACAGGCCTGTTTCTTGAAATTGGCAGAGAGGTTGAAAAGAACTATCCTGAGATTGAATTTGAAGATCTGATTGTTGATAATATGGCGATGCAGATGGTTTTACGTCCGCAGCAATTTGATGTAATTGTAACCACGAATCTTTTTGGAGACATATTATCTGATCTGGCATCCGGACTGGTTGGCGGACTTGGAGTAACCGGAGCTGCTAATATTGGTGATACAGCCGCTATGTTTGAAGCTGTACACGGATCGGCACCTGATATTGCCGGCCAGGGCAAAGCAAACCCCACAGCCCTGCTTTTTTCAGCATTGATGATGCTTGAATATCTCGATGAACACAAAACCGCGGAAAAAATCAGGTCGGCAGTATACACCGTACTGCAGGATCACAAAGAGGAGTGTACGATGGATATTGGCGGTAATGGTACAACAAAAACCTATACAGACGCTATTTGCGAACTACTTAGTTATTAACTACTAAAGAACAATAGTATTAATTATTGTCACAGTTTATTACATTGGAAGAACTGATATCACTCTGTTTGCTCTTTATGCCAGTAAAATTTCTTTTTTGAATAATCTCACAGTAGAAAAATGAATCCCGATTTAAATATTCTGATAGTTGAAGACGAACTTGTGCTTCAGCTGATGCTTGAACACATGCTAAAAAAAATGGGATTCAGCCGCTACGAGAAAGTAACAAAAGGCCAAAGTGCAGTTTTAAAGTGCAAAGAGGAGGAGTTTGATCTCGTGCTGATGGATATTATGCTTCAGGATGATATGGATGGAATTGAGGCTTACCGAAAAATTAAAGAGACAAAAGATATCCCGGTTATTTACATAACAGGAAATACCGATCCGAAGAATAAAGAGCGGGCAGCTGAAATTGGCTATCATGACTATATCGGGAAACCGATTACCTTTTCTCAGCTAAAAAAGTCAATTCAGCGGCTTTATGAAAGTGAATCAATATAAATAAGCTCTATCTAAACATCGCTTCGATTCGTTTTTGAATAATCTCCTCTTGCAGCAGGGGTGCGAGAAACTCTCCCGGGCAGTTTGTATCGGCATGATCTTGATGCAAGTACAGATCATGGATGGTGAGATCGTACTTTTCAATTAAATAAGCCATCAATTCAGTAATCGCATCAATCTGGCTTTCAGTGGGTTTTTGAAGGTTGTAATTTCCCATCAGGCTAATGGCAAGATTTCCCCGGGGATCGTAAAGTGTATTGGTATCTCCGGCAAAAGATGAATTTCGTCCTTCGAAAATATTTCCATCCAGATCAATCAGGTAGTGATAGGGCAAATCCCACCAATTTCTTTCTGCTGCTCCCCATTCAAAAAGGTTGTTGAGTATTTCGGCAGAATTTGCATCTTCTGAAAGCGGTTCAGCACTGCCTGTATGGTGAAGCGTAAGCTGTTTTACCACATGTGGTACGCGAAATCGCTGCGAGGCAGTACCAGTTGTTCGCATTGCGGCTCTGTCAACCGGCAGTGATTGTACGGTGGCAATTTCAACCTGTACGGTTTCACTTGAAAATTCTGTATCTAAAATACCAATGTGATAGCCAAACCAGTTGAATGCTTCACCTTTTTCTGTCCGCATCACTTCTGAAACTCCATTTTTATAGAGGTGCAATGTGATGGTTTCCTGCTCGGCAGGCTCTCCATCAACCTGAGGGGCTCCGGGTTTTAAAAAATCGGGCGATATGGGTGCCGATCGGAGCATACCTCCCGGAATAACAGTCAGATCCCTGAATCTCAGAGTATCTCCTGAAGAAATTATTTGCCGAGTAGCGTTCGCTTCTAAACCTAAAGGAGTCCGCTTTGCCCAGCTGCTGCGGGGGATAATTTCCGGTTTTTGAACCGTAGTTGAGTCTACCGGTACCTGCTGATGAAGAGTATGCTCAACATTAACGATAGGGCTTTCAAGAGCAGCTCTGTTTAGATAGGAAACACTTATGGAGTCGGGCCTTACTGCTGCTCTGCCAATGTGGTAGTTTATTTCATGCCTGCTTCCCGGCAAAATATCGATTTCCCAGTTTTCGTTCGTTTTCGTACGGATAATCCACCAAGTAATATCATCAGCTTCAGGTGCAGAGAAGAGCAGTTTAATATAGTCTCCGTAATCGCGGAGTATTGCTTCCGGCAGATGTTTCGGGCTGTTATCAAGCCAGTAAGATGCAGGTATAACAGATGGTCTTGCATGTGGCCCTGCGCTCATCTTCTGGTTAAAACGATCCGGATTTTCCATGAAGGTTCGCATGCTGAAATGAACCGAACCACTCACTCCCGGGAAACCGCGTGCGGTGTATATCTGACCTGTGATTTCCGTTTGAGGCCAGCTTCCATCGGCCTCACGCAGGCGACTTGTGAAAAGACCTGGCCACATATGCCGGCCAAAGTTATTCTGTTCGAGCCACCATTCAAGCATAACGGGAAATGGCTGCGGATCCTGATCGATACGGTAGTAAATTTGTGGGGTGAAATAGTCAACCCATCCCTCTTGCAGCCATAATCGGGCATCGGCAAAGAGGTTTTCATAAGCATCAAAACCGGTAGTATTTTCTGGAAAACCCGGCCTCCATATCCCAAATGGACTGATTCCAAATTTTACATGAGGCTTAATCTCTTTGATTCTCACGGACAACTCTTTCATCAGGCTGTTTACATTTTCCCGCCTCCAATCGCCCCGTGAAAGTGTATTTCCCTTTTGTTGAGCTGCTGCCCAACTTTTGTCATCGGGAAAGTCTGCCCCGTTTGCATACGAAGGGTACGGGTAGAAGTAGTCATCAAAATGTACGCCGTCTATATCGTATCGCTTCACAACGTCCAAAATCACATTGAGAGTATGGTTCTTTGCATCCTGATTACCAGGATCGAGCCAGAGAAAATCACCATACTCAACAACACTTTCAGGTTTCGTTATACTGATGTGATCGGGAGAAATTTCAGAACGATTGGTTGGATGTAGAGCTCTGTAAGGGTTGAACCAGGCGTGTAGTTCCATACCGCGTTTATGGGCTTCGCGAATTGCAAATTCAAGCGGGTCGAAGTGGGGGAGAGGGGCTTCTCCCATTTTACCAGTGAGGTAGTACGACCATGGTTCGTGAGGTGAGTCGTAAACTGCATCAGCTGCGGGCCGAACCTGAAAAATAATGGCGTTGAAGTGAAGTGATGCTGCTCGATCAAGCAGCTCGATCATCTCCCGCTTTTGCTGCTCAACGGGAAGCCCGGGCCTGGAAGGCCAGTCGATATTTGCAACAGTTGCCACCCAAACAGCCCTGAATTCACGAAAAGGTGCAACAGCCTCCTCAACCGGAATAATTACAGGTTCATCTTCATGCAATTTCGATTCGTCTACAATGGTTTCTGCAGCTGGTTCCTCAGCAAGCGTGTGTTCATCGGCAAGAACCGTTTCAGCAGATCGGCAGCCGAACATCATCAGAAAGAGCGACAAGAGTGAAACAATAAGAATAGTAGCTATCTGTTGATGTAAACGAGTTGGCATAAAGATAGATTTGCGGTTTGACTGATTAGGCTGATTTTGTGGGGGTAAATGTAAAGAAGATTCCGGCAAACAGAAATGGAAGATTGCAGCAGCAGGCTAAATACAAGAGTGGTTATTGTAATTTGCTTTCATAGTGATCTGCTTTATTTTCACAGACTGCGATAAACAGGATATCTTTCGTCTTGAAAAGCTTTAACGGTAAACACTGATACTGCTGATGCCAAGACTGAACGGTCCCTCTTGTCTGTCTTGAATCATGAGGCCGATTTCCATGATGGCATCAGAATTCAGTGGTTGGCTGTGTACAGACCTTCCCCTGAAAACCGGGCTGAAATCGGTGTAGGCAAGTTTGTGTGTCTCCCATACACCTTTCTGAGTTGGGAAATGCAATTCGTAGGAATAGTGGGTTAAACGGCCATTTTTTACCGTTCGCACTCTCATACTATACGTTTTACCATCCCCAAGAACACGAACTGCCAGTCCTGCAAAGTCAGAAAGATCAACAGGATACTGAGCCCGGGTTCGTACGGATGCAAAGCCTCCGTTATTTTCGAGAGATACGGTTCCCCTGAAGATTGCATAGCCATCGTCATGCATTTCAAGAAAGCTCCTGGAGATGCCGCCCATCACCGAGTCGTTAACAATTTGCCAGTGCGCTGCCGAGCTGTTACTGAAATCGATCAGGATCTCCATTGTTGAACCTTCATCTCCAACGTCTGTACTCTCAGGAAAACCGGCTGATACCCAAAAGAGAAGTGAAAGTGTTAATCCAGATTTGAAGAAGGTTGAAGTCATCGCATAGTGTGTGGTTTATTTATGATGCGAATAACAACGGGAATGATTTTAGCATTCATTTTATGGTATGAAGATCAGGTGGATTAATGAATATGTAAAACTTAGTACGATTATTGCTCATTTGTTCAAAATCATAAATCAGGCAGCAGTACAATTACACTGAGGGTCAACACATAACAGCGAAATTGCCTGCGCCTGTTTTTGCTCTCTTGATGAAAGCAATCGAATGCTTTCATGGTACTATCTGCAGTATAAGCAAGGCGGGTGACAGGGTATTGGCACAGTGATTTGTAAAACTCATTCTGGCAGTGGGTTGGCTGTCTTCTCAAAACATTACTCCCAAAAATCAAGGCGCGTACTTTTCTATTTTTCGGGAAGTTGAGAAAAGCAGATGAGAGCTAAATCATTATGTAAAGAAGTAAAATGTGGGCCCGGCAGGACTTGAACCGCGAAGCACTGCTTCGCAAGATCAGTGATCGGATCTACTTCCTGGCAGAAGCGATTGAAGGGATACTCAATATTTTAAAACATCATATTTAAAATGTGGGCCCGGCAGGACTTGAACCCCGAAGCACTGCTTCGGAACATCAACGCCCGTATATATACAAAATAGCAGTAGGTTTAAAAAAAAGGTAAGGCGAAGAATATTGTGGGCCCGGCAGGACTTGAACCTGCGACCAATCGATCATGAGTGGAGGTAAATATTGCGATTACATTCCATAAAGACCTATTTTAGGAGCACTGTACCACAGGATGTACCACAAAAATTGATCACGGGTGAAGGGGTTTCATAACTGATTAATCATTATTGAAATGGATATTGGTTAATCAAGTCGGTAAACCGCAGAACCTTTTTTGCATCAGAATTATCAAAAAGGAAAGGTC